>NZ_CAXBOV010000008.1:0-149321 GCF_963977355.1 uncultured Halopseudomonas sp.
TATCTTTTTTGACGAGGCGCTGGCAAAAGACTTCGATCTGCGTCGCAAGCGCGCGGGTCATTTGGTGTCGAAAGGTCGCCTGTTTGGCGCGCAAATGTGCGCCTGGCTCAAGGACGATCACTGGCTCACGCTGGCCCGTCACGCCAATGAGCTGGCTCTGGCGCTTGAGCATTGCCTGCAGCCCTACCCCTCGATCCAGATCGCCTGGCCGGTTCAGGCCAACGAGCTGTTCGCTGTCATGCCCGAGCCGCTTTTCGTGTACCTCAAGGCACAAGGTGTACGCCTGAATGACTGGCTTCCAAGCAGCGTGCCACAGGCGCTGGATATCAAGGCAGGTCATCTGGCAGTGCGGTTCGTCACTTCATTTGAGACAGAGATGACAGAAGTACAACAGCTCCAGGATCTGCTGACAGCCTATTTCGACGCCTTAGTACTGGCGAATGGTTAAATGGGGTCAGATGATCATTTCTTACAAACCCATTTTCATCTGACTCCGATTACCTGGCTTCCCCCGCTTCTTGCCATCAGTCAGATTACTCATCCCCTTGTTTTCCGATGATCCGACCTGCAAACGTCACAACGCCCAAGATCACAGCACCAGCCAGTATGCCGAATAGCGCATCGAGTAGTGTTGGTACCAACCCGCCCAACACCGACCCGATATAAGGCAACGCCAGGGTAAACTCGGCGCCGGATTGAATCGCATGATGCACTGCGCCAAAGCCGTGGGTCAGAATGCCGCCACCGACCATGAACATCGCTGCCGTGCCGACAACTGACAGGGTTTTCATCAACCAGGGCGCGATAAAGAGTATGCCGTTGCCAATACGCTCTACAAAGGCACTGGACTTCTGACTCAACAAGAGACCGAGATCGTCGAGCTTGACGATGCCGGCAACCAGTCCATACACGCCAATGGTCACAAGCAACGCAATGCCTGACAGCACCAGTACCTGCTGCAGAAATGGCGCATCAGCCACTGTGCCTAGCGTGATCGCAACGATTTCTGCAGACAGAATGAAGTCGGTTCTGACCGCCCCGCTGATCTTGCTCTTTTCAAAAGCCACCATATCCACGTTCGGATCAGCCAGCGCTCTGACGGTTTCGGCATGCTTTTCCGTATCATCATGCAAAAATCGATGGGCCAGTTTCTCGAAGCCTTCGTAACAGAGGAAAGCGCCGCCCAGCATCAATAATGGCGTTACCGCCCAGGGAATGAAGGCGCTGATCAGTAGCGCCGCGGGGACCAGGATCAGCTTGTTGCGCAAGGAGCCTTTGAAAACGGCCATCACTACAGGCAATTCTCGGACCGGCTTTACACCCGTCACTTGCTGCGCGTTAAGGGCAAGATCATCACCCAGCACACCGGCGGTTTTCTTGGCAGCGATTTTGGTCATGATCGAGACGTCGTCGAGCATGGTGGCAATATCATCGATCAGCGCAAGCAGACTGGAAGCCAAGAGGTGAATCTCCTATTTGTTGGATGAGTAAACTTGGGGTCATAGTAGTTGGGATCAATGTAATGGGGGTAACCCCGATTACTCCAGACCCTCACTGATGTCGGGTGATACTCCAGCCTTGACGCATTAGCAGGCTTTGCTATAACAAAGGTGATGCTTTCGCGGCGAGTACACTATTTTGCCGCCAAGGAAATCAACCATTCCAACAAGACCTGCTGACGACAACGGACTTGGGCAATCTACAAGCTCGTCGTCAGATGCACTTGGTATAGGCTAAAAAATTAAAGTGGTGTCACCCTACTCTCTTTCAGTTACCCGTTATCCACTCCGCTTAGCCTGCACGGTGCTTTACCGATGATTGCTCACACGCCAACCATCTTCGCCTCGGTGGCCTGGGTGGCATTGATTATGGCCTTTTGTTTGCTGGTTGTCGGGCGCTTCAACCAGCGCGATGGCATGCTGACGGTGGGGGCCGGGTTGCTGGCTCACGCACTGGCCTACGTCTGCTTCACCCTGTTTGGCCATGCCTCCCTGTGGCTTACCTATGCCGTGCCCAACTCGTTACTGTCGGTCGCAGTGGCTTTCTACACAGCGAGCATTTTTCGTATTGTCGATCACCGGGTACCCTGGCTCTGGCTGTTCAGTCTGCCGCTCTGCCAGATAGTCCTGCTTACTGTTCTGCTTAATACGCTGGAGCCGCGCACACTGGTGGCCTCCGGCATACTCATGATTCAGTGCGCGTTCCTCATCCGCTGGGCATCACACTTCGCCCAGCCGGGCGGTCGCGCTCACATTCTGCTGATTGTCGGCGCGGGGATCAGTTTGATAGGCGTCCTTATCCGAGTAGTGTCTATCGTTGGGGGCAACGCCCCGGAAATGCGTTATGACGTCAGTAACCTAAGGCAATCCATATCTATCAGCATAGGCACGGTAACGGTGATGATGTTATCGCTGGGGTTGGTGCTCATGTCCAAGGAGCGTAGTGAGGTGGCTCTCAAACATCTTGCCCTGCGCGATGCCCTTACCGGCATACCGAACCGGCGAGCTATTCTGGAAGAACTGGAGCAAGAAGTAGAACGTGCGCGGCGGACCGAAACCGGGCTGGCCATCGTCATCATCGATCTGGATCATTTCAAGAACGTCAACGATCAGTATGGACATCTGGCTGGAGACGAGGTGTTGCGGCACTGCGTTGAACAAATGAAAAAGAGACTGCGGATGACCGACAGTCTGGGTCGTTACGGTGGCGAGGAGTTTCTTCTGATAATGCCCGGCGCCACCGAGGAAGGCGCCATGTCAGCGGTGGAAGAGCTGCGTCAGACCATTTCAGACAATCACACGACGTTTGGTGAGCTTAGCATTCACCAGAGCTTCAGCGCTGGCGTCTGGGTCGGTTTACCCGGCGCCAAGGACAATTGCAACAGCCTGATCGCTTATGCAGATACCGCTTTGTATGAATGCAAAGCGGCAGGACGAAATACAGTGCGATTGGCGGGTGGCAAGCCTGCTGAAGCCAGTATTACAGGGATATCCGCATCGCTTAACCGAAGCTGATAATCTCCTGATCCGCCACATCGGCCAGCAATGGGCTGGCTGCAGCACGCTCGAAAGCTTCATCAATGGCTTTGGAACGGGCCTGGGTAGAGGGTCGGTAGTTGGGATGAGTGAAGATATACAGTTCCTTTGCGTTCAGGGCTTCCACCACGCGCTCCCCAACAATCTCGACAGGCAAACCGTTATCTATGATTTTTTGCATATGCGCAGCCATAGCCGCCTGCTGTGGTGTGGCTTCGCGCTTGATGGCGTCACCTTTGTAGGTGCTTTGCTTGTTGCGCGTGGATAAGTTGATGCGCGTTTTCACAAAAGCCGGGCACAGCACAGATACTCGAATGTTGTGGGGCTGCAGTTCCGTAAACCAGCTTTCCGACATGCCAACAACGGCAACTTTACTGGCCGTGTAGGCGCCACCGTAGGGTACGCCGCCCATGCCGGCCATGGAGGCAACGTTAATCAACCAGCCTCCCTCGCCGTGCTGCTTGATGTGTGGAATCATGACCTGGGTACCGTTGATCACGCCCATCAGATTAACGTCCAGGACCCAGCGCCACTCGGTGGTATCCATTTGCTCGATGCTACCGGTACCGCCACCCACACCAGCGTTATTGACCAGCATGTGAATTTTGCCGAAGCGTTCAATAGCCTGTTTGGCAAGCGCTTGCCATTGATCGATCTGGGTCACATCCATCTGGGCGGTCATTACTTCGATGCCAGCTTGCAGCAGTTGCTCTTCTGCGAGTTTTAGCTGATTCGCATCAATATCGCCCAAGACGACTTTCATGCCTTGTTTGCCCATCGCCATGGCAATACTCAAACCGATGCCTTCAGCGCCGCCGCTGACAACAATGGTCTTACCTGCGAAGTCATTCATGTTCTGCTCCTTGTGAGATGCTCGTCGCTGGCTTGGCGCAAGGCGGCGAGATCGGGTGGAAGATGCTCAATTTGACCAATGTGCGCCTGATCTGCGCCGTCGGTACAGCACTATCTCCATCCATTATTCTGCGACATAAGCACCTGCAGCCAAGCATTGTGGGGGCTTGGCCACAGAGTGCGGGAGCATCAACGTAAGGCTCACTCTGCTGCGAACCTACTCGCTGGGAGTCAACTTAAGCAATGTGCCGTCGCTTCCACGCTTGCCATCTTCCAGGAGCCATATCGCACCGTCCGGACCTTGCTCAACCTCACGTACACGTTGTTGCATGTCGAACCGTTCTGCCTCTCGGGCACTGTTGCCATCGAACTCGACACGCACCAGGGATTGCGATGATAAGCCGCCGATGAAGCCGCTGCCTTGCCACTCAGGGAACAGCTCGCCGTCATAGATAATGAAACCGGCCGGTGAAATGACCGGCGTCCAGGAAACGTCGGGGGCGTTAAACTCGGGTCGGGTATCATGATCGGGAATCGGCTCGCCGTCATAATGCATGCCGTTGGAGACGATGGGGTAACCGTAGTTGGAACCCTTTTCGATCAGATTCAGCTCATCGCCCCCTTTCGGCCCCATCTCATGGGCCCACAACCTGCCCTCGGCATCGAATGCCAGACCGAGGATATTACGGTGGCCCAGGGACCATACCTGCGCTGCCACCCCGCCCTGGTCAGTAAAGGGGTTCCCTTCCGGCACGCTGCCATCGTCATTCAATCTGATCATCTTGCCCAGATTGCCGGACATATCCTGCGCCGGGTCAAACTTCTGCCGCTCGCTGGAGCTGATCCAGAGCATGCCTTCATCATCAAACGCTAGTCGGTGGCCGAAGTGGCCGTCGCCAGACACCTTCGGCACTTGCCGCCAGATCACTTCCAGGTCCTCTAGCTGACCACCACCACTGTCATTCAGTACCAGCCGGGCACGGGCGACTGCCGCACCGGAAACGTCATCTCCCGCCTCGACATAGCTGATATAGATCTGCTGATTTTCTGCGAACTGCGGATGCAACAGCACATCACCCAAACCACCCTGCCCTGCATAAACAACCTCGGGCACACCCCCGATGTTCCCGGTTTCGCCTGAGCCGAGATCATGCAAACGCAAGTTGCCTGCCATCTCTGTCACCAGCAGTCGCCCGTCTGGCAAGAATGTCATGGCCCAGGGGGAATCGAACTGCGCAACCTCGGCTACCGCGAAAGGTGTTCCATAGTTGGTTGCTTCAACCTGGCCTTGATCAGACGCTGCCACCGTTTCAGTAGAGTTTGTATTGGCGGCAGTAGAAGACGTTTCCGCCGGGGCCGGGGCTGCAGCGGTCGATGCGGATGGCTGATCCTGGTTAACAGGGCTCGACGAGCTGTCGCAGGCCGTCAACAGCCCAAGGGTAGCGAGAAAAATAAGCGAATGTTTGAAAGGGACCATGGTTGCTCCTTAATGTTGGGACATCTAATCCATTGTTCCGGCGAGTCGGCCGAGTTGTGATCGCGCAAAGACTCAATGTAGATCGGTTTTTTTTGGCCAATCCGACCATGTGAACCTGATCTACTCCCTACTTCGAAACTCGACTTCCAGCATACACGGGGAGCTTCTATCCAGGCCCTACCCACCTGTGACCATTTGTTTTCATGCCGGTTTCTTGCCGTACGCAAATTCTGAGTAAAAAGGCTCGATTGAAGAAAAATGTTCAGCTGATCAAGCCTGCCCAAAAAGACTAGAATGAATATTCATTTTTATTGACTGGCCGGTCGGGCTGAACTAGTGTTGAAGCTGTTTAACAATTACTCATTCAGTAGCTTCCATCTGCAATTTTTCTATTTGAGCTGCAAACAACCAATAACAAGAAATGGAGTCTTCACCATGCAATACTTCACATTGCGACCTCTACCCGCGCTCGGTTTATTGGGCCTGAGCACCCTGTTGATGAGCGGCTGTCTATCCGGTTCTGGCTCAGGTGACAGCGTGCGCACCGGCACTTTTATCGACAGCCCGGTCGAAGGCTTGTCTTTTAGTACCGGCAGCACTGAGGGCAAGACCAATGCCCAGGGCAACTTCACCTATCGGCGCGGGGAAAGTGTCGAATTTTCCATTGGTGACCTGAAACTCGGCAGCGCAAGCGGCGCGGCTATAGTCAGTCCCAAGGACCTGATTCCAGATGCGCAAGACAGCAGTGATCCGGCAGCCATCAATCTGGCCCGTCTACTGCAAAGCCTGGATGCCGACGGAAACTTGAGCAACGGTATACAGCTCGTGGAAGAGCTGCAGGAATCCATCAATACCTTTCTGGCGGATAACCCCGCTTTTGATCTTTCGCTTGATGACGCCAACGATTTCGAGGCTGCGGTTAGCACATTGCTGACTCACCTGAACTCCCAGGATGTGTTCAGTAACGGCGACCGCCAACTACGCGACCGCCTCAACGCTTGGTTGCACGTGCAAGATTCACAGGATGCAGCAGGTGGCAAGGATATCGATTTCGACAAACGCCCGGTTATTTTTGTCCATGGAGGTGCAGGCTCTGCCTCTCAGTTTGAATCCCAGGCCCAACGATTTATCGCCAACGGCTACCCGCGCAGTCATCTGGCTACCTATGAGTACAACACGAACCCACCTGATTTCACGAAAACCACTGTGGAGCTGAATGAGGCCATCGACGCCCTGAGACAAAGCACCGGCTTTGACACCATCAACCTGATGGGGCATTCGATGGGCACTGAGGTCAGTCGCTTCTATCTGAGCGATCCAGGCCGCGCTGCGAAAGTGGCTGCCTATGTAAACCTTGATGGCCGTGGTGGTGAGGAGCCCTTCGGTGGAGTCCCAACTCTGGCACTCTGGGGCCAGTACGTGACGCTGGAGATCACCGGAGCAACCAACGTTTATCCTGTAGAAGGTGACCCTGTCGGGCACATTGAAGTCGCCACTGCGGCCGAGTCATTCGCACGCATGTACCGCTTTTTCAATAATGGTGCGGAGCCTGCCACTACTTCGATTCCCGCAGCTGAAGGAGAGCACCTATGGATTGCTGGACGCGCCAATCTGTTCCCGGCAAATATCGGTGCCGAAGGGACGACATTGGAAATCAGTGAAGTTGATCCAGCCAATGGCCGCAGCCTGAGCGATACGCCGGTGCATTCGCAGCCCATCTCCAGCGATGGTCATTGGGGTCCGTTCCGCATCAATAACGGCGGTAGCTACGAGTTCGTTTTACGGCGTCCTGACGCCGCGAACGCTGATCATTATTTCTACCGCGAGCCCTATACCCAGGATAGCTACCAGATTCGTCTCAATACTTCCCTGCCCGGTGCAGGACTCGGGGCCTACCTGGCTCGCAGCGCGAATCACAGCAACCTGTCGATAAGCCGAGATATGGAGTTGTGGGGCGACCAGGGCGAAAGCAACGACGTGCTGCGGGTCAACGGCACCAACGTGGTGACACAGCAGACGGGGCCGTTGCTGAATAGATTGAGCAACATTTTCATCCATGACCGCAACTCTGACCAGGTCAGCAATCTAATAGTGGCCGACCCGGTTTTCAGTCGGTTCCCCTTCATGTCCGGTCTGGACCTGTACCTGCCCGCAAGCACGGAACCTGACAACGTGATAGAAGTTGAATTGACCTCCCGTCGTGGCGGTGAGATTCAAAGCGTCAATGTGCCCAACTGGTCCTCGGATCGTGTGCGCTCCATCTCGGTTCACTTCCGCGACCATAACGATTAAGTCGTATCTCCCCGGTATCAGCCAGGTCTCTGGCTGATACTGCTCTAACCCCAAAATTTTACGTGATCAAGACGGCGCGCTTATTAATCTGATCCCGGGCTTTCGCTTAACAAGTGATCAATAACCGATGCTGACGACCAGCCCGTCAGTCAACCAGCGACTAAGCATGGTTCCTGCCACTGCCGCTGCCTCGTCTGCAGGACATGCAGCCATGACAATTTCACAGGCATTACCGTAACTCGCGCCAGCCATCATGGCTTGCAGTGCGGCTGCTTCGTAATCAACTACAAGCCGGAAAACTGGCAGCTCTCCTTCACGCCAAACGATGGCCGAGTGGTTCACGCTCAGCTTGCTGACCGGCTGTATCGCTTGTGGCTCTGCCGTCTGTTGCCAAAGTGCAATCAGGTCATGAGTAATGACGCGCATGGTGAGCTCTTCGGTGAATCCCAAGCGCAGTTCATACCAGGCATCTGACTCAAAAGCAGCGGTGGCCTCGGCAAAGGCGCTCGTCTGCATAGCATCTACATCAGGTGCAGTAAACGCACAATGCATGGCCCACTCCAACCAAGCCAGTTCAGACACCTCGGGATCGTTCCGGAAGAGTTCCGCACAGGTCGAGCTGAATCCCTCGCCGACATGATCCAATGACCAACTGTGCGGTGGGTGCTGAATGATGTGGTGAATGGCCGCCTTGATAAAACTCGCCTCGCCTACCAACCGACAGGTGCGCTCGAAGAAATTTTGCAAAGCTTCAATGGTCGCGGTTCGATAGTTATTGCGGTACACAGCCAGTCCTGCCTGCTGCTGATCGCTCCAGAGCGCCGAGATTTCGACGTCCTCCGCCACCAGAGTGGCAATCATCTGATGTTGCATGGTAGCCAGCGAGGTCATGCCGCGACCTCCCGCTTTGCTCTGCGGGCGCAGTCCCGCGCGCAGCCAAGCTCGACAAGCAGTTCGGGCAGCGGCGGGATGGCATCGTCACGCTCAAGCAGGGTGGCTACATCACCAACTTGGCTGATCACCTTTTCGTACAAGGCCCACACCTCATCGCACACCGGACGGTCGTGAGTGTCGATGCGAATATCGCCAGGGGTGTGTCCGGCCAGGTGGATTTCGCGTACCCGTGATAACGGTAATTGCGCCAGATAGTCCAGCGGATCGAAGCCATGATTGTGGGCGTTGACGCACAGATTATTGACGTCCAGCAGCAGGTAGCAACCCGTGCGAGACGCCATCTCCTTGAGGAAGCTAGCCTCGGTCATTTCGTCTTCCGGGAAAGACAGATAACTCGAGGGATTTTCAAGCATCAGAGTTCGCCCGAGGTATTCCTGGGCGTAATGAATATTGGAGCATACGGCATCCAATGCCTCCATGGTCAGGGGCAACGGTAGCAGATCGTGACTGTTATGGGCGGTTGTTCGGGTCCAGCATAGGTGGTCCGAGACCCACAATGGCTCTATCCTTGTGGCAAGTGCTTTGAGCCTGGCCAGGTAGTGGTGATCCAGCCCGTGGGCAGAGCCTACGGACATGGATACACCATGCAAGCTGACTTCGTATTTCTGGCGAACCTGGTCAAGGATACGCAGTGGCCTGCCGCCGTCGAGCATGAAGTTTTCAGAAATAACCTCGACAAAATCCACCGCCACTTTCTGCTCAAGAAACTCTTGGTAATGTGGTGAGCGAAGGCCCAGCCCGAAGCCGGGGAAGGTTTTAGGGTTGGACATGTTAATACTCCGAGTCTTTCAGTTTGAACCTGCACTCGCGGGTGAATGCAGGTGCTCAAAATGAGTAGTGCATGAAGTTGCGGCGTACGATCAAGATTGACTGACGACCTGTCAGCCCAGATCACCGATGGTGCCGCCTTTGGTAAGGCACTCTCCTGCTTCCATGGCCTTGAAGCCGTGCCCTTTGCAGGCGTTCTGGCCTTTACAGGCATGTTCGGCAGTAGCGCAATCAGACATGCCCTTGCAGCTATGCACTTCGTAGCAATGCACCTTGTCAGTGGCGTTAATGGCGACGCCCTTGCTGCCTTTTGGCAGATCTGCGGCGCTTGCTGCCATAGAGAAGATGGCAAAAGCTGCAGCGGAAGCGGCAGTCATGGCGGTTTTGCGAGTAGACGTTTTCATGGATAGATCCTTTTCAAAGACTTTGTTTTCTCGAGAGAGAGGTATGCGTTAGACACGCA
The DNA here is from genome assembly GCF_963977355.1 of uncultured Halopseudomonas sp. Taxonomy (NCBI): domain Bacteria; kingdom Pseudomonadati; phylum Pseudomonadota; class Gammaproteobacteria; order Pseudomonadales; family Pseudomonadaceae; genus Halopseudomonas; species uncultured Halopseudomonas sp. The sequence continues at coordinate 9,842 of NZ_CAXBOV010000008.1, forward strand.
CTATCTGGTTCGCGCAGGCTCGGCAAAAAGTTACAGCTTTTTTTATTTTTTTTATGTGTAACCCAATGAGCGATCGCAACGAACTAGTAGATATGCACGCCGCTACAGCGGCTTGTTGAGATTTCAACTTGTGGATAACGGAGACTGCTATGAACACTAGAACAATTGCCCGTCTTGCCGGACTAACCCTCACTGCCACCATGGCAAGCGGCCTGATGGCCGCCACAGCCGACGCCAGGGAAAAAATACCTATGGAGAAATGCTATGGCGTCTCTAAAGCCGGTGAGAACGACTGCGCCGCAGGCCCCGGCACCAGTTGCGCAGGAACCTCAACCAAGGACTACCAGGGCAATGCCTGGACGCTGGTAGAGACCGGTACATGTGAAAGTATTGATACACCCAATGGCATGGGCTCGCTCGCGCCCGCAGAGGGGTAGTTCAACCCATGCTATTCAAACAATGGCAAAGGGCGAGCGAGGTTTACCACGCTTTGCTTCGTCCGCTCACCACGGCCTTCACCGAGGGGTTGGCACTCCTTCTGACCCGCGTGGCCCTGGCGGGAGTGTTTTGGCGATCTGGGCGAACCAAGGTGGAAGCCGAAACCTTGATAACGGTCAAAGACAGCGCCTATACGCTTTTTGAGTATGAATACACCGGCCTGCCGCTCCCGGCCGAGTTGGCTACTCCATTGGCTGCTTACGCTGAACATCTGTTCCCGATATTGTTGGTCTTGGGTCTGGCCACTCGCTTCTCGGCGATGTCCTTGTTGATCATGACGCTGGTTATTCAGGTTTTTGTCTACCCGGATGCATGGTGGACGACCCACAGCCTATGGGCTGCTATGGCACTTGTGCTGATGGTGCGCGGTGGTGGCTGGTTATCACTGGATACGACTTGGGCTCGCTGGATGAATATGGTTACAAACAAGCGCCCCTCATCTGTAACGCTTGCACCTGCCAAGCGACCACCTGCAAAGGTTGAGTAAGCAAACAATGCAGCAGGATGAACCTACACTTGCCGGCTTGATGGCAGCTGCCCAGATGGGAGACCGAGCGGCCTACCGCGCCCTCCTCACGGAAGTGCAACGTTGGCTGGAACGTTATTTTCGCCGCCGGGTTGCGCCGCAGCAACTCGACGACTTGGTGCAGGAGGTGATGCTGTCCATGCACAACAAACGCGCGACCTGGGACCCCTCACGCGCATTTCTGCCTTGGTTGGCTGCCATTGCTCGCTACCGGTGGCTGGACCATTTGCGCGGCCTTTATCGCTCGCAGGAGCAGCCGTTAGAGGATAGCGACTACGCTGCGCCGGGTGAAGAAGATGCACTTCACGCCCGTTTGAGCCTGGATCGCCTTTTAGCACAGCTGCCTGATAAGCAGCGGAGCGTGATTGATCTGGTTAAAATCAGCGGGCTTTCCGTTACCGAGGCTGCGGCGCGAACCGGGCAAAGCGAAAGCCTGGTCAAAATCAACATTCACCGAGGGCTGAAACGACTGACCTCACTGGTGGAGAAGGCAAATTAATATGAAAAAAACCAACCAATCTCTGATTGATGATTTAACTGAAGACTTGCAACCAATAAACCCGATAATGGCGCGGCAGGGGATGCTTTGGGTGGCTGCAGCCGCTTTCGCGACTATTGTTCTAGTGGTTTTGCTACTGGGTGTATGGGAGGGATTAACCTCTGGGAAGGCCTCGGCATTTTTCTTTATCACCAACGGCATGTTGGCGGCGCTCGGCGGCGGCGCAGCATGGACCGTGGTGCACATGGCCAACCCTCAGGTCGGCAACTCCGCCCGCCCTACCCTCTGGAGCACCTTACTGCTAGTCATCATACCGGCAAGCGCTATCATCACACAGAGCGTGCACGGCCGAATGGATGAGGTTGTAACGGACATTCACGGTTTTGCCTGCGCAATACAGGGCATAGCGTTTGGTATGATTACTGCCGTTGCGCTGATTTTTTGGTTACGCCGTGGTGCGCCTGTGTCACTAGCGGCGGCGGGGACTCTGACGGGCTTCGCTGCCGGTGCCATCGGCACCTTTGCCTATGGCTTGTCTTGTCCGCTCGATAGTTTGGCCCATCTCGCCATATGGCACTGTATTCCGGTAGGGTTTTGTGCACTGGCTGGACGTTTTGCAGTACCAAGGTTGATTCGCTGGTGAACGCATACATAAACGCTGACTTAAAGTTTATGGTGAACGGCTCACATTAACTTTTCTCGCACCAGCCAATCCGCGATTAATTGGGGTCAAAGAGAAATGCTCATATGACCCCGGCTTTTCCATACACAACTGGATACTGTCTACCGCCCCCGGTAATAACTCCACGTTGATATCATTTGCTCTCAGGTCACCGCATGAGAGAAATAAAAAATGAAATCACGCATCGGGTTTATTTTTATCTGCATGCTGGCTACCACCCCGGCCATCGCACAGAGCGTTAAAATTACCCCCCTTGGCTCGCACCCGGGTGATCTGTGCGCGAATGATCGCGCGATCATTTTTGAAGATCCGACAGGGGTCCGCTTTTTATACGACGCGGCGCACAACGTAACCGGTGGTGATGACCCACGCCTGGGCAACCTGCACCTCGTTTTACTCAGTCATATGCATGGCGATCACCTTGGCGACCAGAAGCTCAAAGCTCCTGGTGCTGGAACCTGTGCCAACTCGGAACGCGTGGCGTCGACTCATTCCACGACAGCCGAGGTCGCCGCTACGAAAAATGCTGCCTTGGTAATGACTCGTGCCATCGGTGGTTTTGTGGGCAATAGAGTCCAGCGCATACAGGGTGAGAACAGCATCGCTTTTTGCCCACAAACTAACGGTGTCACGACGGTGCCGGTCAAGACAGTTTGTAGATCTCAAACGGACCTGGGTGGTGTGTTCATTGCAAAGGCTGCCGATGCCGAACAAGGTGTGGAAATTACTATTGTCTACGCTTCGCACGTGAACAATGCTCCCCCCGCATTACTCTCGCAAGCTCAGCAAGCTGCTGCTGCAGCGGATGGCGCTATTGTTGAGTACGGTCCGCCCACCGGCTTTGTGGTGAAATTCACCAATGGTCTGACTGCCTACCTCTCGGGAGATACGGGCATTCATTCCGAAATGAAAACCATCGTCAACGAGTACCACAGGGCTAATCTTGCGGTGCTCAACCTGGGAGGAAACCCGGGCATCTTCTTTACAGGCGCCCATGCTATGAACGAGCTGGTCAAGCCAGCATCGGTCATTCTGACCCATCCCAATGAGCCCGTAACCGAGGGCGGCAAGCTACTGCCCGCTTCTCGCACGGCTACGTTTATGCAACAGCTAAAGCCAACCACCCATCTCGCCATCAGTGGCCGCACGATGGAATTCGATGGCACAGGTCGGTGTGTGGCAGGCTGCTGAGTCACGCCACGAAGGCGCGCAGGCCCTTAACAAGATGAACATGCCTACCCTTTTCCGAATTGCCGCAATCACGCACAATCGACACCTTGCTTGCTAATCGGAAACCTCCGCACGTGACATTTCATCAACAGGTACTGCTCGTCTGTCCGGCCGAGCATCAGGCACGTTTGCCGGATATTCGGGCCTTTGCTGCCGAACACAACATACTCCTCAACGAATTCGATAAAGAGCACTTTCTCAGCCAACCGGGACACTGCCTCGATCACGCCGAGCATGTGGTGGTGATCGTCGAGGATGATGACATCAGCGAGTACGTCAACCTGGCCAAAACTCTCAATTTCTCGTTGGGTATCATCCCGGCAAACTCGAAGAGTCGCCTGCATCGTTGGTTTGGCATCCCCGCCAAACGCGATCAGGCACTCACGCTGGCGTTTACCGGCAGTGCCACCGCACTGGATGTGGTGCGGTGTAACAACGAGGTGGTACTGGGCATGCTCATGCTGGGCGAAACCCCATTTCTTGACCAGCGCAGCAAGAGATATCAGAACCGCCAGGTCTCCCGCTGGCAGCATCTGCTGTACTGGCTGGCGCTGGTCTGGAACAGCCTGCGCAACCTGCTGATAATCAAACCCTTTGCGATCACCCTGACTACCGGCAAGGACGTGACGCTGAAAACCGCGATTACCGGTCTGGTTGCCATCGAGAACGATGTCAACAGTGCCGCTGCCAAGCTGATCAATACCAGTATTTCAGCGCAGGATTGCAAGATCTCGACCATTCTGGTGGCCCCAAAATCGGTCACCGAATATCTGGCATTTCTTTTGGCTGCCGTATTCAGGGGCGAAGCCGGAGTGCAGCGTTTGCCAGCGGCGGTCAGTTATATCAAGAGCCAGTACCTGAAGCTGGAGTCAGCGCAGCCGTTGACCTACTACGTAGATGGTCGGCGTCGCCAGGCCAGCGTCATTGAGCTTGAGCTCTACCCGGAGGCGGTACGCATCAATACCGGGGAGATTATCCAGGCCAGCAAGCCCGGTAATCGCCAGAACAAGGACACCATGCGGGTCGACAACCTTCCAACCAATGAAACCCGCCTGGAAATGATCCAGAGCCACCTGCCACTGTTCACCCGCGCACTTGAGGACGACTTCAAGGATTTGTTCCTGCTGTTGCGTGACAATGCCCAGGCTAACCCGCACTACATTGCCTTGATGATGCTTAGCGTGGTGGTGGCCAGCTTCGGTCTGTTTCTCTCCAGCGCCGCTGTGATCATCGGCGCCATGGTCCTGGCACCACTCATGGCGCCGATCATCTCGTTGGCCATGGCGCTGCTGCGTGGTGACCGCCCGCTGCTGGATCGATCGCTGTTGACCATTGGTATCGGGGTTTTGCTCGCGTTGGGCACGGCAGCCCTGATTGCCCTGATCATTCCGATTGATCGTATCACCCCGGAGATGGCTGGGCGTTTGCACCCCAACTTGCTGGATCTCGGGGTAGCCATCGCCTCGGGCATTGCCGGCGGCTACGCACATGCCCGCGAAAGCATCATGAAAAGCCTGCCCGGAGTGGCGATTGCCGTAGCCTTGGTACCGCCGCTATCAGTAGCCGGCATTGGTATCGGCTGGTGGCAATGGGAGGTCTTCAGCGGTGCCATGCTGCTGTTTATTACCAACCTGGTCGGCATTGCCCTGAGTGCGGCCCTGACCTTCCTGGTGCTGGGTTACGCCCCGCTGCTGCGCGCCAAACGTGGGCTGGCCATTTCAGCCGTATTGCTGCTCGCCGTATCGATTCCGCTGACGCTGGCCTTTATTGATATGAACAGCCACTGGCAGATTGAACGTGACCTCAGCCGTCATGGCCTGCTGATCAACGACAAACCCGTCAATTTGAGTAATCTGCAGGTCAGTCGCCGGGACGGCGGCTTGCTGGTACGCGGCGAGCTTGTTGCCGAAGAGTTGCTGCAGCGTGAGGACCTTGAGCAGTTACGCAGCCAACTGGAAGAAAAATGGGATCGCCCGGTTACTCTGGAGCTGGGCACTCGACTAAGCGTGGGAGGTGCGTTGCATCGCCCTTGACTCGCCTGCGGAGGCTGTATTCGCCCTGCAATAAACCAAACACCCTACTGCTCTCGGTGGCCGAGGAGCCTGTTTCGGCTACGCTAGTGGCATATGAAGCCGCTGCCGAACTGGCGATGACTCGTCAAGAGCCACGCTCAAAAAAGCCGGAAGTGGTCATCCCAGGCCAGGGTAAGCGGTACTCAACTCACACAGGAGAGCAAGCAATGAGCGAGGCTTATCAAACGAATACCCGAGTGCAGTGGGACTGGGGCAATGGAACGGCAGAGGGTTATATACGCGGAGTTTTTCGGGAGAAGACGACGCGCACGATCAAGGGGACTCAGGTAACCAGAAACGGCAGTTCTGATGATCCTGCCTATCTGATCGAACAGAAGGATGGCGATGAGGTGCTCAAGCTGCATTCTGAAGTGCAGAAGGCCTGAGAGGCCGACTATTCGACGGCCCATCATTTTATCAATGCCTGCGCACTGACAGGGGCTGACAAATCTGTCTGGCACGGGCTATAGGGATACCGATCGCGTATTATTTTTTTGGACCGGGAAAGAACATATTCGTGGTCTGTTGATATGCCTTGTACTCAGGTCGTTTTTTAACCGAGAAATATTCTGCGGGAATCGCGCCGGTGTAATACACCAGTGTCACGTACATGATTCTTGAAGCAAACAATAGGCCGACCCCCAGAAGGATCCACACTACCAGGGCCTCGTTATCGTAGAGCGCCAGCCAAGAGGGAATAGCGGCAATGACCAGAGCATTCCAGACCATCCACTCGGCAAAGTAGTTGGGATGCCGGGTGTACTTCCAGAGTCCCACGTTGCATACCTTATTGCTCTCCCCGGCCGCTTTCATTCTCCGGATAAAAGCATGCTTCTGACGATCGGCAATGGATTCCATAGCAAAGGCTACGAACCATAAAACCAGACCGATGACTTCAAAAATCGAAATGCTGTTTTGCGGGTTGGAGGCAATCACCAGCGCTGGCATGGCGAGAAACGAAAGATTCGCGGCCCCCTGAGAAATAACCTCCACCTGCTTGGCCAGAGCCGCATTGCTCTTGCCGGTTTTTTCCCACCGGCGCCGTTGGTAGGCGTAGCGCGGCAGCTCGGTTTTAAGCTCACCCGATACCCACATTCTCAACGCGTCGAGACCCATTCTTCCGCCAGCAAATACATAAGCAATGCTCACCAGGGCAACCCGTGTGGCATCGCCCTCTCCATAGATGTAGACCACCACCCCAATGACTACCAAGCCCCACGGCCAGCCTATGTCGACGTAGGACATGCGACCGGTAAGCCAGGTCGGCACACACACTACCAGGGCGAACAGTACGCACTGCAGCAGCGCATTGATGAGACCCGTCTCCCTCAAGCTGTCAGACAAAAGTAAAAGAACCAGTCCCAGGGCTAATGGGAGTAGTGGGGAAAAATATTTCATGGAAAGTCCTGTCTGCAGCGGTGCTGAATCATTTAATTTATTAACCCCGGCTGACGCTACGCCACCCTGATGGCTGGCGGATAAAGCAGGTTGAGAATGACAGCGATGCTGTCTCTGACCGGTCGGATGGACCCCTCGATCTTCATGCGAAGAAGCGCCCCCTCCCATACATTCCAGGTCGTTTCGGAAAGCAACGTTGCGTCAATATCCCCTCGCACTGCTTGCGCGACCTGGGCATGGTTAATCAATTCTGCAAGGCGGTCACGCCAGGCGGCTTGAGCCTTGAGCAACTCTTTGCGACACGTCTCGCTGGACGATGCGATTTCGGCGGCGAAGATGCCGATGAGACAGCCGCATAGCCTTCCTCCATGCTCGTGATAGGCAGTCATCTGATCAAAGACGTGATGGATCTTGTCGAGGGGGCCGTCGGGTGCCGTGGCCATCATCAGCTCCCAGGACTTCGCATTATTGTCGGAATAACGCTCGACCACTGCTGCGGCAAAAGCTTCCTTGCTCGCGAAATGATTGTAAAACGAACCTTTAGGCACGCCCGCATGGCTGGCTATTTGTTGCACACCCGTGGCGTTGTAGCCCTGATTCAAAAACAGATCAAGGCCAGCCGCGATCAGGCATTCGGGTACAAAGGTGGGGTCTGATGTTCTGCTCATGCGGTAATAATATGACCAGTCGTCTTGCAAGTCAATTTAGAAAAAAAGACTACTGTCAGGCCTTATACAAATACTGAATTAAAAGAAGACATATTTGTAAATAGCTCCACTGATAGGCATAACAGCCTGCATGCGGGCGGCAACAACAAAATTGACCAACATCTAACCTGCGACCAAAAGAGCATATTCAGGATCATATCGCCTGAGTGATGATATAATTGGCCAAGTGCTACTATCCGTGTGCAGTGTTTTTCTGTCTTCAAAGTCGGCGTTCACAAGCCAACTGACATTTCAGCAGATTCATTGCCATACACGGGTGCGGCCACAGATTACTTTTGAGAATTGTTCTGTTGGCTGTAATCCGCTTTTAAAGGCTTTCAGCACTGTAAATGTCCTGGTCACAGAGTTTGTTCTGCTCGGCGAATAAACGATAGGATCAGTAGGAAACCGAGGCTGATTAGCTACCATGTCGAGTAAAGCGCGCTTTTTTTGCCTGAAAAACAGGGCCTATCGCCTTGTTTGCTGCGCCTCGCTGGCTTTACTGGTTTGTCTGGCGTTACCGACCTCTGCCGATACCCTGAGTCTCACCTCAGAACTGAAGCGTATTCAGCTCGGCCCTTACCTTGATTACATAGAAGATCCAAGCGGCACCTTGACGCTCGACCAGGTCCGGGAGCCCTCCTCACGCTGGCAGGATTCGGAGCAGGACGTCCTCAATTTTGGTTACTCGGTGTCTGCCTACTGGCTTCGTGCAGGATTCACTCAGGCGCAGAAACAGCCCCACAATTACCTATTAGAAGTAGCTTACCCAGTACTCGACCATGTTGAAGTATATATCTTTGAGAACGGCGCGCAGGTCGCGCAATACTTGATGGGCGATTTGCAGCCTTATTTTCAACGCCCGGTCGATCATACCCATTTCCTGGTCCCCCTCGTTGTGCGACCCGAAGTGGCTACAATCGTCTACTTGCGTGTCCTGAGTACGTCCTCGGTCCAGGTTCCTATGAGCCTGACTCAAGAGCTGACAATGGTAGAAGTCAATTATCATCAGGGGATGATACAGGCCCTTTTTTTTGGGGCCATGCTGGTAATGGCGGTATACAACCTGCTGATTTTCTTTTCCATTCGAGATGTCAATTATCTGTACTACGTTCTGGTCGTCGTATCGATCGTAACGTTGCTAGGAGGCATTCAGGGGCTGACGTTCCGATACCTGTGGCCTAACACCCCCGAATTGAATACCCCCGTTTTGATCGCAGCGCTTAACGGCATAGTCATTTTTTCCGCCCTGCTTTTTCGCAGATTCCTGGAGACCGGGACTACGCGCCCGATTCTGGACAAGGCGATACTGGTGTTGGCGATCCTGGCCGTGTTCACGATGGCCACGGCGTTTTACCTGCCCTATCGATCCTTGAACCAGGCAACCATTATGCTCGCGGTAGGTGGGATCATGATGGGCTTCTGGACTGCCATTGTTCGCTGGCGTGATGGCTTTGAAGCTGCCAAATATCTCAACATTGCATGGAGCGTAGTGCTTGTTGGAGGAATTATTTTTGCTTTCAACAAGCTTGGTTTTCTCCCGCGCAATGTATTTACAGAGAACGTAATGCAGATAGCGACCGGCATGCAGGCGCTTCTGCTCTCTTTCGCGCTGGCCTACCGGATGAATTCAGAGCGCGAACAGCGGGAAAAAGCTGAACAGGAATCCGCAGCCGCACAAAAAGCACTTCTGAATCAGCAGATCAAGGCGAATGAAAATCTTGATCTACTGGTCAAGCATCGTGCTGCTGAGTTGCAACAGGCAAACAAGAAACTGGAGGCGCTTGGCGCCACAGACAGTCTGACGCAACTTCTCAACCGGCGTGCTTTTGAGGAGCGCTTTCTCATCGAGTATGAAAGGGCTTACAGGAATCAATCTCCCCTCGCTGTATTGATGGTCGATCTGGATCATTTCAAACAGATCAACGACAACTACGGGCATCTATTTGGCGATACCTGTCTGACTAATACGGCGCAGGTTATCAAGGCCAGTCTCAGTCGCGCCTCGGATATCGTTGCACGTTACGGGGGAGAAGAGTTCCTCGTCATGCTACCTGACACCGATGTGCAGGGCGCAGCCTCCATCGGGCAGGCCATCCTGGACGCGCTGGCAGGCATGGTCGTGGATGATGGGAGCTACAGCGTTACCCTGACCGCAAGCATTGGTGTTGCAGCCCACATACCCCAGAACACATCAGACCGCGAGGAACTGCTGAAGGAAGCAGACCGGTATCTCTACCTTGCCAAGGGCAACGGGCGTAACAGAGTTGAACGGCAGCATGGGGCGCCGTCAAAATGAGGCAGGCACGGTTTTTTCTGTATTTACTTTTGGCGTTCTCTAGTGCTGCGTTCGCTGGCAAGCCGCCCCACCCCATGACACTGGCGCAAGGCCAATCAACGCTCTCCCTTAACACCCACATAGAGTACCTTGAGGATAGAGACGGGCAGCTCGATATAAATACGCTGATCGGCGACGAACATGAGTGGCAATCCCCCGACAAGGAGGTGCCCAGCTTCGGCTTCACCAGTTCGACGTACTGGATCCGGTTCACCGTCTCACGGGAAACAACAGATAACAGCTCCGCAACGCCTTATGCTTTGGTGATCGGCAACGCGATTCTTGACTGGGTGGATGTGTATCTCTACGAGAATGGCTCGCTCGCTGCGCATCATGCTCTAGGCGACAAGCTTCCCTATGCCCAGCGGCTCGTAGACTATCCCTACTTTGTTGTCCCTTTAAATCTGCCGCAAAGCGATGCCACCACCGTGTACCTGAGAGTTCGTAGCAGCTCCTCAATGCTTATTCCCTTATATATCTTCAGTAACCAGCATTTGGTCGAGCGAAGCTACGAAAGAGGCTTGGCGCAAGCGCTGTTCTATGGCGCCATGCTGTTGATAGCCTTTTACAATCTGCTGATTCTCAAATCGATTCGCGATGCCAGCTATCTCTATTACGCCATGATGGTGTTATCCACAGCCCTAGTGCTGGCAGGCATTGAGGGCATCTCCTTCAAGTACCTCTGGCCTGATACAACCTGGCTGAACGACGTGGTACCAATCTTGTCAGTCGCCAGCCTGGTTGCTTTTGCGGCACTGTTCTTCCGCAGTTTCCTTCTGCTTCCAGAGACCCGCCCATTCCTGGCTCGCCTGGCCCTGGGAGTTGTTTATGTCTCTGCACTCATTGTCGTTGGAGCATTTATTTTGCCTTACCAGCAAATGATGATGAGTGCTGTGCTGTTAGCGATCGGCGGGATCATCTGCGGTGTATGGGTCGGGATAGCACGCTGGCTTGACGGATTTCACGGCGCGCTGGTGTTCAATCTGGCATGGGGATGTCTGCTGGTTGTGGGCATGCTGCTGGCGCTTACTTCCCTGGGCATTCTTCCGCTTGAGTGGTTTTCCATGCGGGTCATGCAGATAGGCGCTGGTGCCCAAGCTGTTCTTTTGTCATTTGCCCTGGCGCATCGTATGCGTTTCGAAAAAAGCATGGCGGCGTTGGCACGGCAGGATGCGGCCAAAGCGCAGCAAAAAATGCTTGATCATCAGATCCAAGCCAACGAAAACCTGGACAGGATCGTCCTGGAGCGAACTGTTGAACTGGAAAAAACCCATGCCAAGCTCAGTGCCATCAGCACCACCGACGGTCTGACCCGGCTGATCAACCGACGAGCCTTTGACGAAATCCTCATTACTGAATACAAAAAAGCCTATTGGTACCAGTCGCCAATAGCGGCCCTTATGATCGACCTTGATCACTTCAAGAACATCAATGATACCTATGGCCACCCCTTCGGAGATCTTTGCCTGATCAGAGTGGCCGAAGTTATTCGCGCCTGCCTGCCGCTGACGTCGGACATTGCTGCCCGTTACGGTGGTGAGGAGTTTGTTGTCCTTCTTCCAGAAGCGGACATCCAAAGAGGCGTGGATGTGGCGCAAGCGATCATGGAGGCCTTGAGCAAAAGCGTTATGGACGACAACCAGCATCAAATAACGATTTCCGCCAGCATTGGTGTCGCCTCATGGGTGCCCAAAGCACCGACAGACCAGGACGCCCTTTTGAGGGAAGCAGATCGCCAACTCTATATTGCCAAGGAAAATGGTCGAAACAGAATTGAGTGGCTTGACCCAAGGTAACGATACCCCGTTATTGAGTGCTTGTTCTTTACTGTCTAAGATGCAGCCTTTATTCCAGATCAGGATCACCGCATGAACGATACTCAATCGCTACCTCCTTTACCGGATAGACTGTCGAGCAACCCCCGTAGCCCACATTATGTAGAGGCGATTTTCGACCATAATATCGGGATCATGTTGAACGGAAAGGAGCGTACCAACGTCGAGGAATATTGCATCAGCGAAGGTTGGATAAAAATTCCTTCCCCCAAAGCACTGGATCGCCGCGGACAGCCAGTACTGCTCACTCTGAAAGGCAAGGTCGAAGCCTTTTACAGTTAAAATCAGGAAATGCATTTTGACCAACAATGATATTTTGCGCCGCCTACGTTATACATTTGATTTAAAAAACAGCACCGTGACTGACGTATTCACACTGGCCGACGCGGAGGTAACCGAGGAGCAGGTTGCTGCCTGGCTGAAAAGGGAGGAAGACGACGGCTTTCTCCAGATGAGTGACATTGAAATGGTCGCTTTTTTAAATGGTTTTATTAATTTTAAGCGAGGCAAGCGTGAAGGAGCACAGCCACCGTTAGAAGAGCGCCTCAACAATAATATGGTCTTGCAGAAATTGCGGATTGCTCTCAATTTGCAGGCCGAATCCGTTCTACAAATACTCGAGTTAGCCGATTTCCGCCTGGGCAAGCATGAATTGAGTGCTTTTTTTCGCAAGCCCGAAAACAAGAATTATCGCGAATGCAAAGATCAGGTCCTTCGCCGCTTTTTGCTCGGCATGCAACTTCAATTCAGGCCGGGCGAGACGGATCCAGCATTGGATTGAGCCGCGCGCTGCAGAGAAAAGTCTCCTTGCATTGGCCAGGAAGCCCTCTTCGGGATACGCTCACTCAAGGCACTGCAATATGCCCAGAAACATCACATTCGGCTGTTGGGCCTGTGGGCCCAGAATGAGTATCTGGAGATCAGACCATGCGCTACATCATCCCTCTTCTTCTCTTGTTCAGTTTCTACGTGCAGAGCAATGAGCGACCTATGCTGACCGACCTTTCCAGCCTGCAATGGCAAAATCGGATTATCGTTGTGAATGAGGTTGCTGACGTAGAGGCGGTATTGCCTCTATTCGAAAAAAACGCGGCCGGTGTGACTGATCGCGATTTGATCTGGCTGGTGTTCAACGACGATAAAACGCTGACCAATTATCCAGGTGCCCTATCGCCGAAGCTGTCAGCCAACACCCTTGAAACCTACTATATCAAGTCCGGCCAGGTGATCCTGATCGGCAAGGATGGCGGTGTCAAAAACAGACTTGACCGGGTAGACCTCCAAGCAATATTCGCCAACATTGACGCAATGCCCATGCGTCGGAACGAAATGAGGGATTAATAACGTCACAGCGCCGGCTTTCTCGACATGAGTCGTTAAGTGGGGTAATCATCATAGGTGCTACTAAGATCCTGAGCCGCTCTGCTAAGCTGTGTAATATCAACTAGCCAGCCTTTCAGTGGACCTGTCGAGTAATCGCAACTTGAAGAATCGATACTCCGAATTTCGGCAACTGCTTAACGACGTATCGGCGATGTACTCATCCGACGATGCGGATATGGCACGTCTCAGAGGCACCCAGCTTGCGTCGGTCGTGCGGGTATCATTGCCGATGATGCTGGCCAATGTGGGTAGCGCCGCTTGTGTTCTGATCGCTTTTGCGCCAAACATTCCACGTGCACTATGGCTATGGATGTCGCTGATAACTTTAGTCTGTGTCTTCTCCAGTCTTGGATGGTACAAGACGCGCAAACACCCTTTTACTCAGGCTTCGCCGAAAAGCGCTCACAAGGCCACACTACACGCCTCTATCCTGGCTCTCATCTGGGCATGGATGGTATTGACCTGGTTTCCTGAGGCCTCCCGCGGCCAACAAATGACCATCGCTACGATTGTCACGGGCATGATCAGCGCCGGCAGCTTTGTTCTCAGCCCGCTACCCTATGCGAGCATCAGTTATGCTCTTATTTATACTTTCGCCTCGATCGGCGCCCTTTGGCTGTCAGGCCAGATGATTTACATGGTCGTCGCGCTCCTGGTCTGTCTGTATTCACAGATGGTCTTGATCGGCTCTCTGTCTGCCTGGCGAAAGGCAACAGATCTGATTGCCGCCAAGTCCAAGTCCGAACGACAGGAGCAGTTTATGACGCTACTCCTGCAAGACTTTGAGCGTAATGCCGGTGACGCGCTCTGGGAGACTGACAGCAGCGGCAACCTGAACCATGTATCGCCCAGGCTGACCGACGTGCTGGCCTTGCGCGAAGACGAGCATCAGTCCCAGACATTCCTGCAACTGCTTGCCAACCGGTGCCCCGACGATGTTGGCCAGCTGCAACGACTGGCCACAGCCGGGCATCCTTTTCGTGAGCTGAAATTGACCATGCGTACAGCGCATAACACCATCCATCTGATCATGACGGGTAAGTGCCTGTACTCGGTCAAAGATGAATTTTTGGGCTGGCGCGGCGTATTGACCGACGTAACCGAGCGTGTCGAAAGCGAGGTAAAGCTCCACGAGCTAGCGCACACTGACTCTTTGACCTCCCTGTCCAACCGCTTTCATCTGCGTGAGGCCCTGGGCGAGGTGATCGGTCAGGAATCGCCTTTAGCGCTGCTATGCATCGATCTCGACCGTTTCAAGGCAGTGAATGACAATTACGGCCACAGTGTGGGCGACTCCATTCTTGTAGCCATTGCCAGGCGGTTGGAGTCCTGTGTTGGTGACAAAGCATTGATAGCCCGCTTGGGCGGCGACGAGTTTGCCATTGCACTCTGGTCAGCCGAAGGCGTTGCTTCGGCCCCTGAGCTGGCACAGAGCGTGGTACAAAGCCTGTCCGAGACGATCATGATAGAGGGTCGCCAGCACCGAGTCGGTGCGAGCGTGGGCTTCACCGTGCGCAATGGGCCCAGATGCGGGTTGGACGACCTGCTGGTGGAGGCTGATATCGCTATGTACGCGGCCAAGGAGACAGGTCGCGGGAGATGGGTCGAGTATTCACCGCGCCTGGGTGAAATCAACCGCCGTCGTTTGAGCATAGAGCAAGGCTTGCGTTACGCGATTGATAACGATGAAATATCGCTGCACTGGCAGCCCCTCGTCGACCTGCGCCACTGGCAGATCACCGGCGCAGAAGCACTGATGCGCTGGCATCACCCCGAAATGGGGAGTGTCAGCCCGATGGAATTCATTCCCATTGCAGAACAATGCGGCATGATTGACCAGCTCGGTTTATGGGCTCTGAAGGAAGCCTGCCGCGCAGGCACGCATGAACTTGCCGAGTTGACCATTGCGGTGAACATATCGGCTACGCAACTGCAATCCTCTGACTTTCTTGCCTCCCTCAAAGAAGTACTCCTCTCGTCAGGTATGGCACCGGAAAGACTTGAACTCGAATTGACCGAGTCCGTGCTGATAGATGATGCGGACAAGGCGATGGGTATTCTCAACGATATTCGCAGCACCGGCGTCAGATTGGCACTGGATGACTTCGGCACAGGTTATTCCTCGCTGTCTTACCTGCGCCGCTTTCCCTTCGATACGCTGAAGATTGATCGCTCCTTTGTCACCGAACTGCTGACCAAGGTCGATGCAAGGGCCATCGTCAAGATGATTACCGATCTGGCCCGGGAGTTGGGTAAGCGGACAGTGTGTGAGGGCGTAGAGACAGCAGAACAACTCGAGCTGATCCGCGCCGCGGATTGTCACGTGGTCCAGGGTTATCTGATATCCCGACCCTGTCCGCTCGAGGATTTTCCGCGCGTACTGGACCTTGAAATGAACCCGCGATTGCCGGAGTTATGAAGCGGAGGATTCGCGTCTGGTCACACGCACATCCAGATAGTCCCGTTGAATCGCTGTTTCCAGTGCATTGGCTGCGCTTACCAGCTCATCGTAGGTTTCTCTAAACGCACGCAGAGTTTCTATTTGCTGGCTATCGGGCGCTTCGCCCTGGCAGTCTTTGGCCATCTCGGTCAGGCAACAGAGGTAGTTTTTACGTGCCTGGGCAACCATCGTCAGCATCGGGTTGAGCGCCTCAAGACTGAGTTCGGGGATGGCCGGGTTGATGATGCTGCGATTGATTTCCCGGCGCTTCTTTTCCAGCTCCAGCAGCAGCCTGTTGCTATCGATTTCCATGTTTGTACCCTGTGTAAACGAAAAACGGGGCGATTAGAGTCAACGCCGCCCAAGCACCAACCGATTTCCCTTAAAAAAACCTCAGTCGTAGTCAGCCTGGAGCTTTTCGAGAATCAACTCTGGAGGCTGCGGATAGCTGAAAAAGTAGCCCTGAAACCCGGTGCAGCCCATTTTCAGCAACAGGTCCCACTGCTCTTGCTGTTCGATCCCCTCCGCGATGACATCCAGTTTTAGTTCGTGAGCCAACAAAAGGATGACCTTTACTATAGAGCGAGTCTCCGAATTACTTAATAACGTACGTACAAAACTGATATCGATTTTAAGCTCATCGATGGGTAACTGCCGAATGTAGGACAGAGAGGAATATCCCGTGCCAAAGTCATCGAGGGAAAAGCGTACACCCATGGCCCGAATGCGGCCCATTTGCTGAATACTGACGTCGATATACTCTGCTATGACGCTCTCAGTGACTTCAAGCTTCAGGGCTGAAGCGGGCAGTCCAGATTGAGCCAGCGTCGCCGCTACTTTTTCCGGGAAGTTACTCATCGCCAGCTGACTCTGGCTGATGTTTACCGAAAGCGTCCAGTCATCCATGGCAAACTGCTCGCGCCAGAGGCTCATTTGACTGCACGCCTTCAAGAGTATCTGATCGCTTAGGGGTACTATCAGGTTCTTCTTTTCAGCCAGCCCGATAAAGCTCGCGGGATTGATTAATCCGCGCTCAGGGTGGTTCCACCTGGCAAGGGCTTCAAACCCGATAAACCGACCGTTACGATCCACTTTGGGCTGGAACCAAGGCACGATCTCATTTTCCGCCAATAGCGCTCTGTTAAGGTCTGCAGTGAGCTGGTGCTCCTCTACCAGCTCTTTCTGCATGTTTTCGTCAAAGAGACTGAAGTGATTCTTCCCTTTCCTCTTGGCATCGTACATAGCGATGTCGGCCATCCTCATCAAGTCGCTGGCGGAGGTGGAATCATCATTGAAAAGCACAAAGCCGAGGCTGGTTGATATGGGAGGGCCATGGCCCAAAGCATCCGTTGGCACGGCTGCTGCTGCCAGAAGTTGCTGAGCCATGTGACTGATCTCTTCCAGGGCGGCATTGTACTCAAGGCACGTTGTATTGATGACCACCAGAAATTCATCGCCGCCCAATCGTGAAATGGAGTGGTGATCCCCCAGAACGCTGACAAAACGCTTGGATACTTCGATCAATAGCTGGTCGCCGTCACGATGGCCTAGCGTATCGTTTATCGACTTGAAATCATCCAGATCAGTCAGCATAACTGCACCAAAATGACCAGTTTTTGCGCTCTTACGCAAACACGTATCCAATTTAGAGGCGATCAGGCTGCGGTTAGGAAGATTGGTCAACGGGTCGAAGTAAGCCAGGTGTTCAATTTTTTCCTGGTGCTTCTGCCGCTCAGTAATATCCCTGACGATAGCGATAAACCGGGCGGGCTCATCCTCCAGCTGGACGTATTGCAGAGAAATATCTACCGGCAGGTCGTAGCCGCTTTTGTGCCGATGCATCGTTTGAAAATTCAAACGGCGGACCTCCCCGTTTATCAGAGGCTCAAGCATTTTCCTGAACTCTGATTCGGTAAAGAGCGGCTTTACGTCGAAGGGATGTAACTCCAAAAGCTCGCTCTCGGTGTAGCCGAGCTGGTCGAGCGCACCCTGATTCAGGTAGAAAAACTGTAGCGTCTGCGCATCAAACATGAAAACGCAATCCAGAGTACTGTCGAGC
Organism: uncultured Halopseudomonas sp.; assembly: GCF_963977355.1. NCBI lineage: Bacteria > Pseudomonadati > Pseudomonadota > Gammaproteobacteria > Pseudomonadales > Pseudomonadaceae > Halopseudomonas > uncultured Halopseudomonas sp. The sequence continues at coordinate 27,509 of NZ_CAXBOV010000008.1, forward strand.
GTCTTGCGGAAGCGATTGAGGTTTAACCTGGCCTCCTCGCTTTCTGTAATATCCTGCAGGGCAGCAACCAGCAAACGTTCAGACCCGACCCTGGCTTCGGTGATTGCGATCTGAAGCGTGAAGCGCGTGCCATCGGCTTTGAGCCCCTGAACCGAACGCAGGTTACCCATTATTTTCCCTGGCGTTTTGCCCTCGGCATAGGACTCCATGTAACCAGGATGACTGTGTGCTACTTCTGGCGGCATGAGTTTGGTAATGAACTCGCCGATCAGTTCGTTCTCCGGGTATCCAAACATTTTGACCAGTGCCGGGTTCACACTCTGGATACGACCCTGAAGATCAGTCATGAGAACCGCATCATAGAGGGTATTGAGGATAGCGCGATTGATATTGAAACTATGCTCCAGGGCCTGCTGACTCTGATCCTCCGAAGTACCTGCAGCAATAAACTGTTCGGCCAGTTGGGCAATACGAGGTAGGGTTTCTTCTTTCTGCTCGTCGTGCTGTTTTGCCGTGACGCTGAGCGCAACCAGCAAGCCCTGATGGTCTCCCCTGGCATTGAAAAGATTAACGGCCTTGAGCGTGCGAGCTGTCACGAAGGAGGATCGGGAGGTCTCACCGTTCAATACGGCGACCGTCTCCTGTAATTCAACCTTGATGAGTTCCTTGGAGCTTCTGTCAATCAGCTGTTCCGCGGCCTGCAGATAAGATCTGATTTCTGCTTTATCAGCCGGCGTGTGTATGACGGGGTCAAGCGACTCATCCAGTACCAGGGCAAGCCACTTGTTACCGCTGGTACTGGCGGCAAGCTCAAATAGATCAGCGATGGCTTGTCTGACTTTGTAATTCATGGATTCCACCCTGTCCCTGATTTTTCTTGTTTGGCGCGCTAGTGACTGGCAGTGATTTGCGATCAGTATTGCTCAAAACTTATTTCAATATAGACCATTCAGCGAGATAGTGATGCCTGAACTGAGCTACTACAACCCTAAATATTCGGCTATCAAAAACGCCTCACCGGCGCCCTCCTCCTTGCCGAAATAGCTGACCGGCTCGCGCTGGTCATCTTCCATATAGCCTACTTCACAATCTATGTCGTATCGCCGTGCGAGGCTGTTGAACAGGTTCACAGGGAAGTTGAGGTGGATGTTCTTCTTTACCGGCTGGGTGATCCCCAGTTGCCAGTCCTCACAGTCGTCGCTTGCGCATTCATTGATGAGGGTAACGTTATTGGCTTCGTTGCCATCCACATAAGCCTGCAAGGCTGCCTGCAGCCCTGGCAGGTTCTGCCTCAGCTTCTTCTCCTGTTTTTCATCAAGGCGATCACAGGCGATGAGAAGATATATGAGCATCTAGATATCCCGAATTGAATTTGGCAGGCCCAGTGTACACGTGGCTTTGCCCCAAGCAGAACTCACTTGGTGCTAGCCACCGAATCAATCAGCGCGTATTGCCTCGATAGTCTGGCCTGAACCGGAACGGAGAATCAGCCTGCCTACATTATCGATCTCAAAGTACTGAGTGTTACCCAGCAGTTCCAGGAAGCGCTGCTCCTGGTTATTGAGTGAAGGCGCGCAGGCCATCCTCGTTGAAGCTAGCGGGCCTGTGGTGAGTGTTTCACCTGTCACTTGGTACTGCCCTCGATAATTGTTGCAGCTGGCTAGACCGTAAAGTTGGCCGTCTGTCTCGAAATTAAGAGTGACACGCGAGCGGTCGATGATTCCTGCCCCGGCAATGTCTTCGACCACCCACTCGGTTCCACTAAGCAGCGACTGGGGGTTACCGCCGCAGCCCTGCAGGTTCTGTCCGTCGACCTCCACCTTGACTTGATGCGGATAAGGCATACCGGACATGGAATCACGGCAGATAGCATGAACAATATCGACAGCAACTGTGTGCTGATTATTGGTTGCAATAAAGCGTGAGCCGTTGCTCATGGGTTGCCCCAGGGGCAATGGCATGTGCACTTGCTGTTGGCCGTAATCCCACTCGAGGACTACCTCGCCGTCGGCCAGGGACAGTAGCCAGCCAGGCTCGTTACCTTGAGCCTGATAAGGCAGGGACACGCCACTTTGCGAGTGCGCATATGCCCCTGCCTGTAGCTCGGAATCCATGCTGTTCAATTCGTTTACCGCATCAATGGGCTGGTCTTTATCGGCGTCCAAAAGTACTGCCTGATCACCGATTGCAGTGCAGCCTGTAAGGCCGGCCAGCAACAATAGAGTGAGGGGTATGTTGTGAAAAGAAGGGCTTTTAGCGTCACGTTTGATGTATTGCATTGGTCTTCTGCTTTGGCAATGGACGGATAGAGCAGGCGCTCGATTTAACCTGGCTGCACAAACCTTATAGTGAAACACTCCTCAATGGGTAGCGAGAAAGTACCCGTGCCCGTCACCTGTGCATCGACCGGCTGCCCAAGGGTCTTGCCAGCTCCACCCACCCAGGGCACTATGCCCTTCACTGCTCATGACGCAGTCCCTCCTTAGCGGCATGGACGTCCTGTTTTCGATTGAGACGCTCTCTACCCTTCTGATGGCCCTGCGAGGTGCTTGGCTGCGTGTAGTCGTCGTAAGGCAAACCGGTAGTACGTGGCTTGATGTGCAGAGGTTCCTGAACGGGCATGACCGATACTATATGCATTGGTTGCCCAATCTGATCACTCGTGGCCATTAAGGAGGCTTCCTCAATGGGGTGTCTTACTACCAGAAGGCGACAACACGCCTGTGTGCTAACGCTGGTTTTCTCGGGACTGCTTTTGCTGGCCGGCTGTTCTGATCAGAGCAACCAGCAGTCGGTCGATACATCCGAACCGCCGCCTGCTCCTGTAAAGCCCCCCGCGGCGGTTCAGCAACCCACTGAAAGTTATCCGTCTTACCAAGCACAACAAGGCAGCCACTCCACCGATTACAGTGATGCCGATAATGCTCACGATCAGTTCGTTATCGAGATTGAGGCTAGCGTTGAGACGGCTGCACCACAACAAGCAAATCCTATCGAAGAGTACCGCGTGGTACTCGCGGCAGACGAGACAGTACGGATGCCGGGGATACCGGGTGAGCTTCGGGTGTGGATCGGAGGTCAGGACTATCAGCCACGTTTTGCCGATGACATGGTCGAGGATGAAACCGCTGTACCTGCGGTTGGCGAGTCCGCGAAGGTACAGCCCTTTGCACCGGCCTTCAGGATAGAGCCAGAGGAAACCCAGTGCATCCGCATACATCCCTCCGGGTCGGAGGTGCGCTTCAAACTGATTCCGGTCGAACAGGGCGAGTTTGAGGTAGGTGCCGACGTCTTTTTCTTCGACTCGCCTGACTGCAAGGGGTCACCAATCCCCAAGACCGCTGCCACCCTGAAAGTTCAGGTGGAAGTAGATCCTCAGAAAATCGTCATTGGCAAAGCGCTGCAACTGTGGGACGTGCTTTGGGAAAAGTTTGTCGAGTTCTGGGCAGCTCTGGTCGCCATATTCTTCGGCGTATTGCTGTTTCTCATCCGTGGCCGGCTGAAAAAATGGTTCGGTTACGAGGGTGAGTGAGTTGTTTTCTGGGTTACCTGGCGATGCTGTGAGCAAACAGAACATCACCTCCAACAAAAACCTTGATGGCTGGTAGATCCATGGGGAAAGCGCATCAGGCAGTTCAGCCCGATGCGCCTATGGCAGAGAGGGGGAAGAAACCTAGTCCAGCCTGACTACCACACGTCCGACCATCTTGCCGCCGAGGATGCGTTGGATCTCTGCAGGCAGATCATCCAGGCCGACTTCGTGCTCCAGGGGTTGCAGGTCGGTTTTCCACTGCACGGAGAGTCGGTCCCACATCGAGGCTTTCACCACCAGCGGCTGCTCTACCGAGTCCACGCCCAGCAGGTTCACGTTACGCAAGATGAACGGCAGCACGCTGCCCTGGAACTGGGTGCCCGCGGTCAGGCCACAGGTGACAACGCTGGCGCCATAGCGTAACGACTTGACCACGTTGAACAGGATATCGCCGCCGACCGTATCGACTGCGCCTGCCCACTGCTCCTTGAGCATGGGCTTTTCCTTGCCTGCCTCAAGCATGGTGCGGTCAATGATCTGGCTGGCCCCGAGCTTGCGCAGGAAATCGGCCTCAAGCGCCTTGCCAGTGGATGCAGCTACCTCGTAGCCCAGGCCTGACAGCATGGACACGGCGATGCTGCCTACCCCACCGGTGGCGCCGGTCACCAGCACCGGGCCTTGCTCGGGAGCGAGGCCAGCCTGCTCGAGCTTATCGATACACAGGGCTGCAGTCAGACCGGCGGTGCCCAGCAGCATGCTGTCGCGCAGCGACAAGCCTTCTGGGCGCTTGAGAACCCATGCAGCGGGAACGCGGATGTACTGGCCATAGCCACCAGCGGTGTTCATCCCGAGGTCGTAACCGGTAACGATCACTTCATCGCCGACACTGAGCTCTGGTACAGATGAGGCTTCAACTACACCGGCGGCATCGATGCCGGGCGTGTGCGGAAACTGTTTGGTTACGCCCTTGTTGCCAGATGCGGAAAGTGCATCCTTGAAGTTCAGCGAAGAGTACTTGACCCGAATCAGCACTTCCCCGGCGGGCAGGTCATCGATATGCCTGGTGGTGATACGGGATACATATTTGCCGTCTTCTTCGGTGACGACCAGAGCCTTGAATTCAGACATGTTTTTCTCCTACCAGAAACGCTGATTGTGAAAGCGTGACACCCAGGTCAGCAGCAAACGATCAACTGTTGCCGACATGCCTGCCGACAGTTTGTCCTGCAGGCGTTTACGATGCACATAATGCACTTCAAAGACGTCCGCTTCGTGGATCATGCGACTAATGTACTGGTCGCTGGTGGTAATTTCATCTGCCAGGGATTTTTCCAGGGCTTCAGTACCGAACCATATTTCCCCGGTAGCCACCTCGGCTACGTCCAGCTGCGGGCGGTACTGACCAACAAACGACTTGAACAGTCGATGAATGTTTTCCAGGTCCTCCTGGAATTTCTCGCGCCCCTTATCGGTGTTCTCGCCAAATAGCGTCAAAGTGCGCTTGTACTCACCGGCTGTCAGCATCTCGTAATCCACGTCATGCTTCTTGAGTACCCGATTGAAGTTCGGCATCTGCGCGACCACCCCGATGGAGCCCAGTATGGCAAAAGGCGCTGCCAGCACCTTGTTGCCAATACAGGCCATCATGTAGCCGCCACTGGCTGCCACCTTGTCGACACAGACCGTAAGCGGTACGCCAGCATCACGAATACGCACCAATTGCGAGGCAGCAAGACCATAGGCATGCACCATACCGCCGCCGCTCTCAAGCTTGATGACCACTTCATCTTTTTCCGTGGCCAGCTCCAGCAAGGCGGTTACCTCGTGGCGCAGGTTATCCAGGGCACTGGCCTTGATATCGCCATCAAAACCCAGCACGAATACGCGCTTGCCGGTCTCTGTTGATTTTTCACGTGCCTTGGCTTTTGCCTTGCGCGCCTTGACCAATGCCTTCAGGGCAGTCTTGTTGAGTATTGTGTGCTCAAGCTTCTCGGTCATGCGTTGCAACTGGTCGTTTAGGCGCACCACCGTCAACGCACCCTCCTCTCGCTTGCTACGCGACTTCAGCGAGGCAATCAAAGAGACAATCAAAAACACCACTACGACAAACGTAAAAGCCTTAGCAAGAAACATTGTGTACTCAGCAAGCCATTCCACAAGCGCACTCCAAACAATCAAAAATGGGTTAAAAATAATAGACAGCAAGCATACAGGATCATCCGACACTGAGGCGCGGAGGTGCCACAAGATGATTCAAACAAGCGTATGGTTTTCAGTTGACACCACCCACGTCGCCCCATACCCTCATGTCTTACTTTCAAGACAGGTGACAACGTGGGCAGTATCTATCTGATAAGGCATGGTCAGGCTTCCCTGGGTGCCGCTAACTACGACGTACTGTCCGAACTGGGCATCAAGCAGTCCAAATTACTTGGCCAGTTCGCACATTCCAACGGCCTCAGATTTGAACGTTCCTACGCAGGAGAGATGCAACGCCAGATTGATACTGGCCGCCATGCCCTGGCAGAAATGCCCGGATCGGGAACCGAGATTCTGATTGAGCCTGCATTCAATGAATACGCCGCTGACGAGGTTATGCGCACCTACCTGCCCCACCTGGAACAGAGCGAGCCAAAAGCACGGTATTTTGTTGAGAACGCAGGTCAATACCGAAAGGAATTCCAGAAAGTGTTCAGCCAGGTAATCACCATGTGGATTACCGAGAAGAATCACGTACCCGGCTGCGAGCCCTGGTCAGACTTTGTGGCTCGGGTAAAGGCTGGCCTTGCACGGGTCATGGAACAGGCTGGACGCGGTGAGAACATCGCTATCTTTACCTCGGGCGGCACCATTACCGCAGCCCTGCAACTGATCACGGATATGCCGGCTACCAGTGCTTTCGAACTGAACTGGCAAATAGTGAACACCTCTGTAAGCCGTCTACAATATGGTAGAAGCAAGATCAGTCTGGCCTCTTTCAACAGCCAGTCGCATCTTGACGTACACCAGCAGCCAGACTGGGTCACTTACAGATAACCAATGGCGTCAGGCTTCGCCTGCTACCTTTCAAGCATAGAAACAAGGACTTAGACATGAGCAACGTTGCAGAAGTTACCCAGAAGATGGAAGAGAAGTTCAACCCGTCCGCCGCTGCCGGTCTGGACCTGGTATTCCAGTTCAACATCGAAGACGACAGCAACTTCAACGTCACTATCAAGGATGGCACTTGCGCCATCGCCCAGGGCGAGGCTGCTTCGCCTAACGTTACCCTGATCATGGACAGCGACACCCTGAACGGCGTAATGAGTGGCGAGACCGATGGCATGCAGGCCTTCATGGCTGGCAAGCTGCGCGCTGAAGGCGACATGATGCTTGCTCTGAAGCTGGGCGAGTTGTTCCCGGCTTAAGCAGCAGAAGCGACACAAAAAACCGGAGCCCAAGCTCCGGTTTTTTATGCTTTTGATTTTGGACAGCCCTATCTCAGCTACGCATTGGCCGAAAGAGCGTTCCGGCTGGTCAGGGTGAAGAAAGTGTCCAAAACATGGACGTTTTGGCCAAGCCTACAAGGACGTATCCACGGCGTCTTTCGCAACCCTGCCCAGCCGGGCCGCGACCACCACCGAATTACTTTCGAGCGTAACACCAGGCTTTTCGAGCTCCGAGCATATCATCGCAGGCCGGCAGTTCACGCCGACACGCTGCAAGTACGTCCCTGTAAGCTCGACGATGGCATCCCTGCCATCGACGGTCGGCTTAGCTCCACAGCACTGCGATGATCGGCACAATGTGCTTACTGAAAGAAAACCCGAGCAAAGCCAAAATAGCCCCAACCAATCCCCCAACAACACGAACCCTGATAACCCCATTCAAACGAGCGTTTGGCTTGTTACAAACCGCGGCCTGCATTAGATTAGCTGATTGTCCTAGACCACCATCATAAGGAAAGCCATGAGCGCAACAGACCAGGCTAGCCAGATCCGCGAAGGCGAAGAGCTCGACGTACAGGCTGTAGACCAGTACCTCAAGAGTCAGATCCCGGGTCTTGAAGGCACCCCGACTATTACCCAGTTTCCCGGCGGCGCATCCAATCTGACCTATCTGGTCGCCTACCCCGATCAGGAATTCGTACTGCGTCGTCCGCCGTTTGGCAAGAAGGCCAAATCGGCCCACGACATGGGCCGCGAATACCGGATTCTCAAGCAGCTGGGCGAAGGCTTCCCCTATTGCCCCAAGGTATACGCCTACTGCACCGACGACAGCGTCATCGGCGACGAGTTCTACGTCATGGAGCGCATCGAAGGTATCATCTTGCGCTCAGAGTTACCCGATGACCTGGGCCTGGACGAGGGCAAGACGCGCGAGCTGTGCAAGAGCTTTATCGACAAGTTTGTCGACCTGCACAACCTTGATTACGAAACCTGCGGACTAGGCGACCTGGGCAAGCCCGAAGGCTATGTGAAGCGTCAGATTGAAGGCTGGATCGACCGCTATCAGAAAGCCGCCACACCAGACGCCCCAGACTGGAAAGCTGTGATGGAGTGGCTCCGCGAGAAAATGCCTGCCGATCACCACAAGCCCGGCCTGATACATAACGACTATCGATTCGACAACGTCATTCTGGATCCGAATAACCCGATGGAAATCATCGGTGTGCTGGACTGGGAAATGACCACGATTGGCGATCCGCTGATGGATCTGGGCAACACCCTTGCCTACTGGATCCAGGCCGATGATCCGCAGCCGATCCAACTAATGCGCCGCCAGCCAAGCCACGCACCCGGCATGCTGACCCGTCAGGAGTTCGCTGATTACTATGCCGAAAAAGCCGGCATCGAGATCCCGAATCTGGATTACTACTACACCTATGGCCTGTTCCGTCTGGCAGGCATCATGCAACAGATCTACTACCGCTTTTACCATGGCCAGACCAAGGACAAGCGTTTCGGCAGCTTCATCCACATGAACAAACTGCTCGAACAGACAAGTCTGGACGTGATCAACAAATCATCTCTCTAACCTTTTGAGGAGGATACTAATATGCAGAAGACTCAACTGTTTGATCTGGACGGCAAGGTAGCGCTGGTTACTGGCGCCAGCCGCGGTATTGGCGAGTCCATCGCCCGCCTGTTGGCCCAACAGGGCGCACACGTGATCGTGTCCAGCCGCAAGATCGACGGCTGCCAGGAAGTGGCCGACTCTATCGTTGCTGCCGGCGGCAAGGCCACAGCCGTTGCTTGCCACATTGGTGAAATGGGACAGATTACTGCTGCCATCGAGAAGATCCGCGCTGACTTCGGCAAGCTGGATATCCTGGTCAACAACGCTGCGACCAATCCCTACTTCGGCAACGTATTGGATACCGACCTGACGGCATTCCAGAAAACCGTAGATGTAAACATCCGCGGCTATTTCTTCATGTCTGTAGAAGCTGGCAAATTGATGCGCGAAAATGGCGGCGGAGCCATTCTCAACGTCGCCTCGGTCAATGGTATGGTGCCCGGCGATATGCAGGGGATCTATTCGATCACCAAGGCAGCCGTTATCAACATGACCAAGGTGTTTGCCAAGGAATGTGCCCAGTTTGGCATCCGTTGCAACGCCCTGCTGCCAGGCCTGACTGATACCAAGTTTGCCTCGGCACTGACCACCAACGACTCGATTCTGAAGACGGCTCTGCAACGTATCCCGCTGCGTCGCGCTGCTGATCCGAGTGAGATGGCTGGCACAGTGCTGTATCTGGTGAGCGAGGCGTCAAGCTACACCACAGGTGCAGCTATCAACGTCGACGGCGGTATGCTCGCTTAAGATGTTGACCGGTCCTGCGCCTGCAGGACCGGGCTATTGCTTACTGTGAGCGCTGCATAGCGTTCACAGCCTGCCTGTTCATGGGTACCGGGGTCAGCCCCGTCTCACCAATCTCGATTCCGAAGCGCGCACCCTCAGCCATGGGTATGAAGCGCACCACAAATGCGTCGGTTTCCAGCAACGACCCACTATCCAGGCGATCCAGCCAGTGCCATGCATCACGCCAGGCTGGCGTTTCATGCAATACACCCGACTGCTCGACGGACTCGAGTCCACGCTGCTGCTCCAGGGCCAGATAACGACCGGTTAGCCGGTGTAAACGATAACCGTCCTGTAACCCTATGGCATTGGCCAGACCGCGCCAGCGCAGAACCTGGGCGTCAAGCTGCCACATGTCACCTTCGAGAATGATCGACCTTGGCTCGGTACCGGCAGAAAACAGCAGTTCGAACTGCTGATCTCCGACCTTGCGAAACTCCAGAGTGGCAACGTTGGCGCCTGGGTCCAGGGCTTTGAACTGCTGCAGTTGCCAGGCAACAATAAGCAGCGCACCCGCCAACGCAATGCCCAGCAACAACACATTGCCCTTGAGCCACTGTAGCAACCAGCCGAGACGCCAGCCGGCACGCAGCACAGCAACAAGGATCAGCGCGACTATGACCAGTACCAAACCGGCCAGACCGTAGTACTGCATGGTAGCTCCTGTGTTTTCTCAGGCCGGGACGGGCGGGAGAGGTTGACCTTCAAGACGTGCCAGATGGCAATCAATCAGCCAGCGGGAAATAGTGCCCTGGGGTGGAATGCCCGGCAACCGGTCAACCGGCCACCAGTCCGCTTCTTCTATCTCACCAGGTTGGGGCACTATCTCACCACTGACATAGCGAGCATGGAAACCCATCATCAGCGAATTAGGGAAAGGCCAGTTTTGGCTACCCAGGTACTCAAGCTGATCGACCTTGAGGCCCACCTCCTCCATTACTTCACGGTGCAGACATTCTTCGACCGACTCACCCGGCTCGATAAAGCCAGCCAGGGTGCTGAAAAAGCCGGGTCGAAAATGCGGAGCCCTTGCCAATAGCACCTCATTGCCCCGGGTAATCAGCACGATAATGCACGGCGCAAGTTTGGGATACTGGCGCAAGTCACACTGGCTACACTCCATTGCGCGCTCTTCGCCGCGGGGCTGCATGGGAGCAGAACAGCGACCGCAGAAGCGGTGACTGTCATACCAGGCGTCCAGCTGCTGGGCCAGACCGAGCAAACGAAACAGGTCATCGTCAATCTGACCGATCAATCCGCGCAGGCCATGCCAGGTCAGCCCCGGCACCTGAGCGGGGTCGCTGATGCGCAGCAGATGACAGGGCTTCTCGTCGAGATGGCCGAGCAGCAACTGATGATCAATGTTGCCGAGAAAGCGGACGGCGTCGGGCTCAAGCAGGAAGCGGCCCTGCAGCATTCCGAATTGTTGTTCATGGAAGATTACTACCCAGTCCTGATCATCGATCCTGGCAGTCCGGGTAGCCGGCACAAAACGTTTTGTAGTCAAACCCATACCGCTCAAGCTCCTGCAACCTTGTAACCGAGCTCCGCCAGACTTTCTTCAGCCAGGGCCAGAACGTCGGTGTTGGCAACGACCGAACGCTCGGCTGATTCAAGATAGAATTCTATGCTGGTCAGGGCGTCTGCCAGGACTTCGAGCTGCTGAGCCTGCGGCGGCGCCTGCTGTTCAAGCATGTTTTCCTGAATGAACCGTGCCGACTGATGAATGATGGAGCCGGCTCGACTCATACCAAGGAAGATCAAACCGCCACGTACGGTCTCCAGGGTGGAAGGTACGTTCATCAGATGCATCAGGTCGTTGCCTGATTCCATATAAGCGGTGATGGCGCGTTTGGCCAGAGACAGCCCCGCCTGGGACTCCTCGATCAATACGATACGCGCCTCCCTAAGCTCTACCGGTTCACCGTTGGCAGTTGGTCCGCTGCCAGGCGACGGCCCCACATCACTGCCCTTTTCATCCAGGCGGTTGACTGCGGTTTCGGCACGTAACACCGCGTCGGCAACTTTTTCCAACAAGGGTAAGTCATCTGATTTCCAATCACGCAACTGCTGAGCTGCATCCTCTATACCACTTGCAACCTCATTAAGGTCGAGCATGGCGAGGGTTTTCCACAGGCGCTCCAGAGCCGCTGCCAGGGTTTCCAGGGATTGCTCGGCATCACCGGCATTACGGGCAAGAAGATCGAGCAGATCCTTGATGGCGGTGATTTCCTCACGCAATGCATCGGCAACAGAACGCATCACATCAACACCCGGGCCACGCAAACGCAGGAAAGCAGATTGCAACTCCAGCTCGGTAAAGCCGGTATCCGGGATACTCAGGAGTTGCTTGGCCTCATTGCAGCGTTCACAGGTGCCATCGGCCAGGGCTACCAGAAACAGCAGCTCACGTAATAAATCCGGATGGGATTGCAAATCGGATGCGTTGGACTGCGTGCCTCGCTCTTTGATAACGCGATCTATCTGCGCAAAGAGTTTCTTGCGTGGCGCGGTCAATTGCAGAGGTGTTTGCTCGATAGCCTCAAGCGCGGCTGCAGCGGCCCAGCACAAGGTTGCCGCCTCGCGGTCCAGCCGATTCTCCCAGCGCTGCAGCGCTCGCAGCATAAGCGGTGCAGAGCCTGCCACACCCTCGCCCCGAATAATGCCCAGAAGCCCCAATTGGTACATCTGGCGCAGGCGATTGAAAGTGCGCTTGTCCAATGGTTCTGCCGCATCACTACCGCGCAGTTTGAGAGGTAGGTCATCGGTAGACAGTGCGTAAAAAAAACTTTCAGAGTAGACAGCCGCACCTGAACGATGGGAGCGCAACTGATTGATCGCGGGTAACAGTAGCTCCGGGCGCTCGAACCCCTGATGGCGACATTGCTGCAGATACCGCTCAAGCAGAAAGAGTCCATCACACAATGCCGACAGCGGCTCGTTGCGATCCTCTCCGTCATGCTCGGGAATGTCCGTTGCAAGGGCGATCATTTCTGTCAGCAACAACGCCGCGCCGCGCAACTCGATAAGTTGCAGAGTGCCGCGCAGTTGATGCAGACCCTCAATTGCCTGTTGCAGCAGACTACCGTTGTGCCGATCCTCAAGAAACTGCTGTAGCAGATCCTCTACCTCGCCCATGCTGGCAAAGAGTTCGTCCCTGACAAGATCCAGTGATGTAGCGCCCGTTAGCATCGCGTTTTCTCCTAACTTCCCTGCCGTCAGCCTGACGCGGTATCAATCGGCGAATTCAGCTGTCTTCTTGCCCATGTGGGCTGCCATCGCCAACTTCATGTCTTCTGACTGAAGCATGGCAGCGTTCCAGGTGGCAATGTAGTTAAGACCATCCTCAACGCTGTGATCACGACTATAGCGAATCATTTCCTTGGTCCCCCGAATGGCCAGGGGCGACTTGCTGGCAATCTCGTTAGCGATCGCCATGACTGATGTCATCAATTTTTCATGGTCAGTCTGAGTGCTGTTAACGAGACCCATCCTGGCAGCTTCGTTACCATCAAAGGAGCGACCGGTGTAGGCCAACTCCCGCATCATGCCATCGCCTATCAAGTGCGGCAATCGCTGCAATGTACCTACGTCGGCGGCCATCCCCATGTCGATTTCCTTGATGGAGAAATGCGCATCGGCGGTCGAATAACGCATGTCGCAGGCGGAAATCAGATCGATAGCTCCGCCAATACAATATCCGTGGATCGCAGCGATGACCGGCTTGCGGCATTGATCGACTGCATTGAACGAGGCCTGGAGACGCAGAACATTGCGACGAATGATATCGGCATTGCGGCCGATATCGGAGGTCATCTTGTGCGACGCACCGGCGAGCATCATCAGATCGATGCCGGCGGAAAAGTGCTTGCCTGCACCGCTGATGACGACAACCCGAACGCTGTCTGTCTGATCTATCCACTCAAAGGCGGTGATGATTTCTTCCCAGAACGCGACGTTCATCGCGTTGATTTTCTCGGGACGATTGAGCTGCACATGGGCGACGGCGCCAGACTGCTCCACTAGCAACGTTTGGTATTCAGGCATCACTATCTACTCCGAAATGTCGGCTGCGGCCTTCAGGCCCGCTGATGAGTCAAGACTGTTACATAAGTCCCAATATAACAAGTATAAGGATCAATGGCATAGCTGACGCTCTTGGCTAAGCACTTTACTACCTGACCAGTCGGTCGACCTGTTGTATCATAATGCTCGTAAGCCTGTTCCAGAGCGGCGCGGCGCCCAAACATCCCTATCCCCGACGCGACGCAGTATCGAGAAACCATTGGAGGAAAACCCTGAATAGGGTTTCGGCTGACAGCCCGAGACACTATTCAGAGCTTTCTTCCCAACCTTCTCGACAGGATTTTCCCATGACCACCTCTGTGCTGCCCGCGTTGGCGCATAACTTTCTGGGGCAGGCCCCCGGTTGGTACAAGCGCACCATTGTGGCTTTTCTGGTTCTCAACCCTCTGTTGCTCTGGCTCGCCGGCCCTTACATTACCGGCTGGATTCTGGTGCTTGAGTTTATCTTTACGCTGGCCATGGCGCTTAAATGCTATCCGCTGCTGCCGGGTGGCCTGCTGGCACTGGAAGCGCTGGCCATAGGCATGACTTCCCCCGATGCCCTGTATGCAGAAGTTCTGACCAACTTTCCGGTCATTCTGCTACTGATATTCATGGTCGCCGGCATCTACTTCATGAAAGAACTGTTGCTGGTGACCTTTACCCGTCTGATTCTTGGTATCCGCTCCAAGTCATTGATGGGCCTGTCCTTTTGTCTCGTAGCTGCAGTGCTTTCTGCATTCCTGGATGCCCTGACCGTCACCGCCGTGATTATCAGCGTGGCCGTGGGCTTCTATGGCGTTTATCACAAGGTCGCTTCGGCCGGATCAGGCCAGGAGGGCACGGTCGAGTCCGAAGACGAAGAGCCGCTGCACCGCGAGCACCTGGAGGAGTTCCGAGCATTCCTGCGCAGCCTGTTGATGCACGGCGCCGTCGGCACCGCACTGGGCGGCGTATGCACCATGGTGGGAGAGCCACAAAACCTGCTGATAGCCCGCGTAGCCGGATGGGACTTTGTAGAGTTTTTCATGCTCATGGCCCCGGTCAGCATGCCCGTTCTGGCTGCGGGCCTGACAACCTGCCTACTCCTGGAAAAAACCGGCTGGTTTGGTTACGGCGCTCGTCTGCCCAGACCAGTGAGGCGCGTTCTGGAAGAGTTTGCCCGCGAGGAAAAGGCCAAGCGCAAAACACCACAAAAGGTAGCACTGGCGGTGCAGGCAGTTGCTGCCGCGCTGCTGGTCGCGGGGCTGGCACTGCATGTGGCGGAAGTCGGTTTCATTGGTCTGATGGTTATCATCCTGATTGCTTCGTTCAACGGCATCATAGATGAGCACCAGATCGGCAAGGCGTTTCAGGAAGCTTTGCCCTTCACGTCCCTGCTCGTGGTTTTTTTCGCGATTGTGGCAGTCATTCACGAACAGCATCTGTTCAGCCCGATCATCCACGCCGTGCTGGCGTTGCCCCCAGAATCCCAGCCAAGCATGTTCTTTATTGCCAATGGTCTGTTGTCAATGATCAGCGATAACGTGTTCGTTGCCACCGTTTACATTAGCGAGATAAAGCAGAGCCTGGAGAGTGGCGCTATCAGTAGCGAGCAGTTCGAGCGGCTGGCCATTGCGATCAATACCGGAACTAACCTGCCCAGCGTTGCTACTCCCAATGGCCAGGCAGCCTTCCTGTTTCTGCTTACCTCGGCAGTTGCGCCACTGGTGCGGCTATCCTATGGGCGCATGGTGTATATGGCTCTGCCCTATACGCTGGTCATGGGCGGTGTGGGCCTGCTGGCGGTGAACCTCTGGATCTGAGGTTCTAACGCCCGGTCAATCGGCTGGGCGTCCGTTCCACAGGGCAAAACCAGCGGCCTTTTCGATGGCGGCGAGACGCTCGGCATGGGCCTCCAGCTCGCCTTCACTTGCACTGACCACTCGTAACGCCGGGCGCTTCGACGGATCGATCCGGCGAATCGCGCTGACACCATTGCTGCTCTGATCCTGATCACTACCCTGTCCGGCCAAGGACAATGCTGTCTGGCCGCCGGTCATGATCAGGTAGACGTCAGCCAGGATCTCCGCATCAAGCAATGCCCCGTGCAGGTCACGCTGGGAGTTGTCGACCATGTAGCGCTTGCATAGAGCATCGAGGCTGTTGCGTTGCCCCGGATGCTTTTCCCGAGCCATCATCAGGGTGTCGAGCACGCCGCAGTGATCAGCCATGCGGCCATGGGGTGAGGACATCAACTGCAATTCGGTATCCAGAAAACCGATATCGAAAGGTGCGTTGTGAATGATCAGTCGCGCACCCGTCACAAACTGCATGAAGCCCTCGACCACATCGGCGAACAGGGGTTTGTCGGCGAGGAAGGCATCGGTTATACCGTGCACCGCCAAGGCGCCCTCCTCGACCTCGCGTTCGGGATTGATATATACATGAAAATGACGACCGGTCAGACGCCGATCGATCAATTCGACGCAACCGATTTCAATGATTCTATGCCCGCTACGGGGATCAATACCGGTCGTTTCAGTATCCAGTACGACTTCACGCATGGTTCTTGCCCTTGTTACCCAGCACTTCCTGTACGCCCAGATTAGCCAGTTCGTCGGCGATCTCGTTCTCGCGATGGCCACTGTGCCCCTTGACCCAACGCCACTCTACCTGATGCTGGTTGACCAGCTCGTCGAGTAACATCCACAGATCCGCATTTTTCACAGGTTGTTTGCTGGCGGTTTTCCAGCCCCGCTTCTTCCAGTTGGGCATCCACTCGCGAATGCCTTTCATCACGTATTCCGAATCGGTGGTCAGGGTGACGCTGGCGTTTTTCTTCAGGGCCCGCAGACCCATGATGGCAGCCATCAATTCCATGCGATTGTTGGTGGTCATCAACTCACCACCGTGCAGCGCTTTTTCATGTTCGCCAAGGCGCAGTAAAACGCCCCAGCCACCCGGCCCCGGATTACCCTTGCAGGCGCCGTCGGTAAAGATCTCAATCGTATGGGTCATTTCGTATTCCGTTTATGCGTGCGTCTGGTACCCGCGACCAGCGGCGGCAAGGTCAATGCAGGGAAAGCTCTGGCGGGCTGTTTGCGCGGCATGGCGCCGAGCATCTGACGTCGGGCTATCAGGCAGTAGAATCCGCCACAAGGCAATGTGTGGCGAGAGGCCCACTGTTCAACCGAGCTTAAGCGATCCAGCATGCGCTGCGATTTAAGCGGCGGAAGATAGCATCCATCGATGCGTTTCTCTACCGCAAAACCGAGGACTTCAAGCCAGTCCGAAAGGCGTGCCGGACTCACAAACCCCGCCTCACTGAGCCAGCTCCGACCGGCAAAATGGTTCCAGCCCCAGCTGCTCCAGGGATTGAAGCCGAAAATCAGCATATGGCCGCCCGCGCGCACCGCCTGACCGGCTTCCCGTAACAGCGTGCGTGGCGCCAGACAGAAATCCAGCCCGTGGTGCAGCAACACGACATCGACGGACTGCGGAGCGAAGGGCCACTGGCTTTCTTCCAGCGGCATGGATGGAGGCTCACCGATCAAATCGAAATGCCAGCGATTGCGTAGCGTTGATTGCTGACCGTCCATCATCTCAGGCGCCAGGCCATACTGGATCATGTGTTGGCCGAAACAGCGCTCCAGGCTTTCCTGGGCGACTTGCCGCTGTTGATCCAGAAGCATCTTGCCACCGGGTGTTTCCAGCCATTGCCGCGCCTCGCGCAGCAAGCGCATGAGGTCAGCCTGGCTAATTGATCCCGCTTCGTGGTCAGTTCGCATGGTTCACCAGTGAATGATCGGTTGATCCTTTATCAACCGCTCCTTTATACATGTGCCCGCTGTCCTATAAGATAAAGCTTCATTCTCTTGAAGGCATTAGCGACATGCTCGAATTTCTGGCATTACCCGCTTTTCAGGACAATTACATCTGGTTGATCCTTGATCACAAGCGTCAGGAAGCTGCGGTGGTCGATCCCGGCGACGCGGTTCCGGTTATCACCTGGTTGGGCCGGCACCCGGAATACCAACTGCGACATGTACTTGTGACACACCATCACCGCGATCACACCGGCGGCCTGGCGACTCTCAAGGCGGCCACTGACTGCCGCATCTGGGGCCCTGCAGCAGAAGCCATCAGCAGTCTGGATCGCCGGCTCGATGACGGGGACAAGATCAACATACTTGGCCAGACACTACAGGTCTGCGCCGTACCGGGCCATACCCTGGGCCACATTGCCTTTTACTGCGACGACCCTGACGGGCCTTGGCTACTCAGCGGCGATACACTGTTCGCTGGAGGCTGCGGCCGTCTTTTCGAGGGTACTCCGCAGCAGATGCACGATTCACTTGAGCGCCTCGCCGCTCTGCCAGACAACACCAGCATCTACTGTGCCCATGAGTACACCCAGGCCAACCTGCGCTTCGCCCATGCGGTCGAACCCGCCAATGATGACATCCGGGTGCGCCTTGAAGTCGTCAATGATCTGCGCCTGGCGGGCAGAATGACCCTGCCAACCACGGTAGCACTGGAGAAGCGTACGAATCCCTTTCTGCGTTCCAACGAGCCCGCTGTTATTACCGCCGCAGAGCAGCAACAGGGCCAGCGGATTGCCGCCGGGGCGGACACCTTTGCCGCCATACGCGCATGGAAGGATCGATTCTGACACAGCGCCCATTGTTTCCTTGACCCTCCCGAGTTGAGTTTCTAAACTCGGGCAAATTTTTCCGGACCTGCCAATGCCTTTTTCTGTATCGACTTCGCGTTTTTTCTCCAGAGCCTTGCTGCTGATTGCAAGTCTCGCAATCCTCGCAGGCTGCCAGACCTCCCCGTCTCAGCAGGCCCAGAGAGGTGACTCTGGAGCAAAGAGCGTGCCGAAGCAGACTACCTACGAACGCAACCGCGGCATCATACTGCTGAAAAATGCTAAAGGTTCACGCTCTGAAGTTGAAACGATCACCGCTCGCACATTGTGGGGGCGGATCCGCCAGGGCTTCATGCTCGATCCGACGGCAATTGACAACCCCCGCATTGATCGTCAGCGACTGGCATATGCCAGCGAGCCTCGTTATTTCGAATTGACCAGCAAGCGCTCCGAACGTTACCTGCACTACGTAGTGGAGCAGCTTGACGAGCGCGGCATGCCCCTTGAGTTGGCGTTGCTTCCCTTTGTCGAAAGTGGCTATAACCCCATGGCGTTGTCACGTTCCCAGGCAGCGGGTATCTGGCAGTTCATTCCCTCGACCGGCAAAGTATTTTCCCTGCGCCAAGACTCGTGGTACGACGGTCGCCGGGATATCACCGCTTCCACCCAGGCGGCGCTGGACTATCTCAGCAAGCTAAACGAGATGTTCGACGGTGACTGGCTGCTAGCCATGGCAGCTTACAACTGCGGCGAAGGCTGCGTGGGTCGAGCGGTTGAAGCAAACCGCGCCAAGGGCCTGCCTACAGACTACTGGAGCCTGGATCTGCCCTACGAAACGATGAACTACGTGCCCAAGCTACTGGCTTTGTCGCAGATCATCGAGCGGCCTGAGCTCCACGGCACCGTCCTGCCGGAACTCGCCGACTCACCCTACTTCGCTGCGGTCACCATTGAACGCCAGCTCGACCTGCACAAGGCTGCAGAGTTGGCCGATATCCCACCGGAGGATTTCATCAAGTTGAACCCGGCCTTCAAGCAACGGGTTACGGCTCCTGGCGCCTACCAGTTATTGGTGCCTATTGATCGGCTCGAGCAGTTCAGCACTGCGCTTGCAGAGCTACCCGAGGACGAGCATGTAAACTACCAACGCTACAGTGTGCGCGCCGGAGACAATCTCTCGCAAATTGCCAGCCGTTATAACGTCAAGGTTTCTGCGCTGCGCGACGTCAATCAGCTCGACAGTAATCTTTTGCGTGTGGGCCAGGTATTGATGCTACCCCTCTCGGCCCAGAGCCTGTCTGCCCAGGCGGCCTCAAGTCAGAACCAGAGCCAGACATCTAGCGCTTTGTCCTCTGCGCCGAACGCTACAACTACACGTTATCAAGTCAGGGCCGGCGACAACCTTTGGGAAATTGCTCGCAAACACGGCATCAGCGTAGCCTCCCTGAAGCAGCAGAACCTGCTTGATACTACGGCTCTGCGGGTCGGGCAGACTCTTACTATTCCGGGGCAGAAAAACGCCTCCCAAAACACACAGAACGCACGCAAACCCGTTATATACACGGTCAAGCCAGGCGATTCACTTTTTAGTATTGCCCGTCAGTTCAACATCGCCATTGACCGGATACGCGAGCAAAATGACCTGGGCAGGCACCTTCAGCCAGGTCAGCAGCTGACTCTCAACCTTCACTGAAACCGGCTCCAGCTCAGCCAACTTCATCCGTGTCTGCGTACCGCCCAAGGCGGTGCGCAAGGGTAGCCATGAAACAGATTATGCGTTCTGCCACATTGCTGGCCCTGTTGCTCACCTGTGTTGATGTCAATGCCGGTGTGTATCGCCAGCATGGCTATTCCCTGTATGGCCTTCCCCATTATGCGGAGGACTTCGAGCACCTGGATTACGTTAATCCCGATGCGCCCAAGGGCGGCACCCTCAGGGTCATGGGCTCCGGTACCTTTGACACAGTGAACCCCTATACGTTGAAGGGCACCAGTCCGGTCAATACCGGCAATTTCCCCCACTACGGCATCACCGAACTGAATGAGCCGCTGATGGTCGGTACCGGCCTTTACGACCCCTCCGGTGACGAGCCCTATTCCGCCTACGGACTTATCGCTGAAAGTATCGAATTCGCCGACAACCGCAGCTGGGTTGTATTCAACCTGCATAAGCAGGCGCGTTTTCATGATGGTCATCCGGTTACCGCAGAAGATGTCGCCTTCAGCTTCAATACTCTGAGCGAGCAAGGGCACCCCAATTACCGGTCCATGCTCCAGGATGTATCCCGCGTGGATATTCTAAGCGAAAAGCGCATTCGCTTTGTGTTCAGCCGCAGCGACAGTCCGCTGCTGATCCTGCGCCTTGGGGAGTTGCCCGTACTACCCAAGCATTACTGGGAGGGTCGCGAATTCGGCCAGACCACCTTTGAGCCAGGCCTCAACAGTGGCCCCTACAGGGTAACGTCGGTAGAACCGGGTCGGCGCCTGGCATTTGAGCGTGTCAAGGACTACTGGGGGCAGGATCTGCCCATCAATCGCGGCAAATACAACTTCGACCGGATGGAGGTCGAGTTCTATCGGGACAACAACGTCGCTTTCGAGGCATTCAAGGCAGGCGAATTCGATATCTATTTCGATCACAAGGCCAGCAACTGGGCCAATGCCTATAACTTTCCCGCCGTGCGCAACGGTGACGTTCTGCGCCGCGCTATTCCACACGCCATACCCAGCGCTACCCAGGCGTTGTTTTTTAACAGCCGTCGATCCCCGTTCAATGAACGTAATGTGCGCCAGGCACTGGGTATGATGTTCGATTTCCAGTGGTCCAACCGAGTGCTGTTCTACGATGCCTATCAGCGGTCATTAAGCTATTACCCCAATAGCCCGTTCAGTGCGGCCGGATTGCCAGCCGGACAGGAATTTCTGTATCTGGAGCCGCACAGGGACCAGCTTCCCCAAAAACTCTTTGTCGAGCCCTTCAACCTGCCTGAAACCAGTGGTCAGGGTGTGCCCCGCAAGACGCTGCGTCAGGCAGTAAGATTGCTGGACGAGGCCGGCTGGACACTGCGCAACGGGCGTCTGGAAAACCAGGATGGTAATCAGTTGGTCTTTGAAGTACTGCTGGTCAACCCGAGCCTGGAGCGCATTCTTCAGCCTTATCGCTCCAACCTCGCACGACTAGGCATCGACATGCGTATTCGTACCGTTGACCGGGCTCAGTACAAGGCGCGGCTGGATCAGTTCGACTACGACATGATTCTCGCCACCTTGCCCCAGGGGCTATCTCCGGGTCTCGAGCAGCATGGCTATTTCCATTCCAGCCAGCGGGATGTCAAGGGCAGCCGTAACTACGCCGGCATCGCCAATCCCGTGGTAGATGAGCTACTGGAACATCTGCTGGGCGCCAAGACCCGTGACCAGCAGATCGCCGCGGCCAAGGCAATGGATCGTGTGCTACTTTGGGAACACTATATAATTCCGAACTGGTATATTGACTATCATCGCATAGCCCATCGTGCCTGGCTGAAGTCGTCCGAGACCCCACCCTATTCGCTTGCTATACGCAGCTGGTGGATGGATCCAGACTTGCAATAGACACCGTGCAATAGAACAACAAGGTCACCTGATGTCTTTAACCAACAAGCTGTTTTGTGGATTAACGCTGCTCGTTCAGACTGTAGTGGCCATTGCCGCGCCTGCTGGCGATCACGCCCTTACCCTTTATGGTGAGCCTCCGGCCTATCCCGCAGACTTCAGCCACTTTGCCTACGTCAACCCCGAGGCGCCCAAGGGCGGCACCATGCGGCTATCCGGCTTTGGCAGTTTCGATTCACTGAATGGATTCATCAGCCGCGGTGCAAGCGCTGATCAGTTAAGCCTGATCTATAACACCCTGACCTTTCACGCAATGGATGAACCCTTTACCGAATACGGTCTGATAGCGGAGCGTATAGAACGGGCGGAAGATAACACCTGGGTACGCTTTCATCTGCGCCCCGAAGCGCGCTTTCATGATGGCGAACCCGTTACTGCTGCGGACGTTGTATTTACCTTCAATACATTGATTGAGCAGGGGGCACCCTTCTACAAGTCCTACTACGCGGGCGTGAAGGAAGTAGTCGCCGACTCGGACCTGAGTGTCACCTTTCATTTTCATAATGGCGAGAATCGGGAATTACCTCTGGTTCTCGGACAATTACCTGTCTTGCCTGCGCATTATTGGGCCGAACGCGATTTCTCCAAGACAACACTCGAACCACCCCTGGGTAGCGGCCCCTATCGCATCAGTAACGTGAGCGGTGGTCGTAATATCACCTACGAACGCGTAGCCGATTACTGGGCCGCTGATCTGCCTGTGCAGAAGGGTTTTTATAACTTTGATCGCGTCATTGTCGATTATTATCGCGACACCGGTGTGGCATTGGAGGCATTCAAGGCTGGTCAGTTCGACCTCAATCAGGAGGTCAGCGCCAAAAACTGGGCCACTGGCTACGACAGCCCGGCGTTGCGCGAGGGCACCATCATCAAGGAAGAGATCCCCAACCTGAATGTGCAGGGCATGCAGGGCTTTGTATTCAATATACGCCGTTCCATATTCGAGGACGCCCGGGTCCGTGAAGCAATCAGCCTGCTGTTCGACTTCGAATGGTCCAATAGCGCCCTGTTCCACAATGCCTACACGCGCACTGACAGCTTTTTTGATAACTCGGAGCTGGGCGCCAATGGTCTGCCAGGACCAGGAGAACTCGCTCTGCTAGAACCCTGGCGGGAGCATCTGCCTGCCTCCGCCTTTGGCGAGGCCTATAGTCCACCCAAGACCGACGGTAGCGGAATAATCCGGGAACAGATGCGCGAAGCCTACCGCCTGCTTCAGGACGCTGGCTGGAAAATTGTCGATGATCGTCTGGTCAACGAAGCAGGAGAACACCTGAGTTTCGAATTCCTGATTGTCCAGGCCGACTTCGAGCGAGTATTGCTTCCCTTCAAACGTAACCTGGCGTCCCTGGGTATCGAGCTGACCCTACGCAGAGTGGATGTTTCCCAGTACATCAACCGCCTGCGTTCGCGGGAGTTCGATATGGTCGTTACCGGATTCGGCCAGTCCAACTCCCCGGGCAATGAGCAACTGGATTACTGGCATTCATCGAGTGCCGATAACCCGGGTAGCCGCAACCTGATGGGCCTTCAGGATCCGGCAGTAGATGCACTGGTAGAAGGTCTCATTCGAGCTGACTCCCGTGAATCGCTGGTCAACCACACCCGCGCTCTGGATCGTGTGCTAATAGCCGGGCATTACGTGGTGCCCAATTTCCATACAACGGTGTATCGCGTTGCCCATTGGGACAAGTTCGCTCACCCGAAGACATCGCCTCGTTACGATCTAGGGCTCTTCACCTGGTGGGTGGACGCCGACAAAGCTGCCGCACTGAAAGGCAAGCCCACCCCCGTCATCGTTCAGGAAGACTGAGCATGCTGGCTTACATTGTTCGTCGACTGTTACTGATCATTCCAACGCTGTTCGGTATTCTGCTGATCAATTTTTTGATCATCCAGGCCGCGCCTGGCGGACCGGTAGAGCAGATGATCGCAAACCTGGAAGGGTTTGAAGGCGCTACCAGTCGTATCTCGGGCAGCATGCAGGGTGAGGTGGCCAGTGGCAGCACCTATCGCGGTGCACAGGGTCTGGACCCGGATATCATTGCCGAGATCGAACGCATGTACGGCTTTGACAAGCCAGCCCATGAGCGTTTCTGGTTGATGATCAAGGGTTACATGACCTTTGACTTTGGTGACAGCTTCTTCCGCGATGCCAGCGTCATAGATCTGATTGTCGAGAAGATGCCGGTATCCATCTCTCTCGGCCTCTGGACAACCCTGATTACCTATCTGATCTCGATTCCCATGGGCATACGCAAGGCGGTGCGCCACGGCTCGACCTTCGACATATGGACGAGCTCACTGATTATTGTCGGCTACGCTATTCCGGGATTCCTCCTGGCGATCATGCTGATTGTGGTCTTTGCCGGCGGTAGTTACCTGGACTGGTTCCCTCTGCGTGGTCTGACATCGAATAATTTCGAGGAGCTGAGTACCTGGGAGCAGGTCAAGGACTACGCCTGGCACCTGGTGCTGCCGATCACCGCGATGGTGATTGGTAGCTTCGCTACGCTGACCATGCTGACCAAGAACTGCTTTCTTGATGAAATCGGCAAGCAGTACGTAGTGACCGCCAAGGCCAAGGGCCTTTCTGCCGGCCGCGTGCTTTACGGGCACGTCTTTCGTAACGCCATGCTGTTGATCATCGCCGGTTTTCCCTCGGCGTTGATCAGCGTGTTCTTCACTGGCGCTCTGTTGATCGAGGTGATCTTTTCCCTGGATGGTCTCGGCCTGCTGGGCTTTGAGGCCGCAATCAACCGGGACTATCCGGTGATGTTTGGCACCCTGTTCATATTTACCCTGCTGGGGCTGGTCGTGAAGTTGATCGGTGATATCACCTATACCCTGGTTGATCCGCGCATCGACTTCGAAAGCAGGGAGGGTTGAGAATGAGTACCCGATTTTCGCTCTCACCACTCAATCGACGCCGTTTTGGGCTGTTCAAGGCCAATCGGCGTGGCTGGTGGTCACTGCACATATTCATGGTGCTGTTTATTCTGAGCCTGGGGGCCGAGTTTGTTGCCAATGATGAGCCACTCGTAGTCAGTTACCAGGACGCGCTGTATTTCCCGGTCGTCAAGCGCTACGCCGAAACCGAGTTCGGTGGTGAGTTTCCGATTACCGCCGATTATCGCAGCCCCTATATTCGCAACCTGATCGAAGAGGAAGGAGACGGCTGGATGCTCTGGCCACCAATTCCCTTCAGCTATGACACTATCAATTACGACCTTCAGGTGCCCGCGCCTGCTCCGCCCTCGGGGGATAACTGGCTGGGTACCGATGACCAGGCTCGCGATGTCGCCGCTCGGGTAATCTACGGCTTCAGGATATCGGTACTTTTTGCGCTGACCCTGACTATCCTCAGTTCCATTATCGGCGTCATTATCGGGGCGGTTCAGGGTTTCTATGGTGGCCGTATTGATCTGTTTGGTCAGCGCTTTATCGAAGTCTGGTCGGGTTTACCCGTCCTCTATCTGCTGATCATTCTGGCCAGCTTCGTACAACCGAACTTCTGGTGGCTGCTGGGTATCATGCTGCTGTTCTCCTGGATGGCACTGGTGGATGTGGTCCGTGCCGAATTCCTGCGCGGCCGCAACCTGGAATACGTGCGGGCAGCTCGTGCTCTGGGTGCCAGCAACCGCATCATCATGTTCCGGCATATTTTGCCCAACGCCATGGTTGCGACCCTGACATTCTTTCCCTTCATTCTCACCGGCGGCGTTATCACCCTCACCTCGCTGGACTTTCTCGGCTTCGGCCTGCCTGCTGGCTCCCCCTCACTGGGCGAGCTGATTGCCCAGGGCAAAGCCAACCTGCAGGCACCCTGGCTGGGCATTACCGCTTTCGTAGTGCTGTCTCTGATGCTCAGCTTGCTGGTGTTTATCGGCGAGGCCCTGCGCGATGCCTTCGACCCCAGGAAATGACATGTCAGATCAGCCATTGATTCGGATCGAAAACCTCAGCGTGGCGTTTGCCAGCGAACATGAAGAAGTCATGGCCGTGCGCGATGTCAGCTTCGATATACGCCCAGGCGAAACCCTGGCGCTGGTAGGCGAAAGCGGCTCAGGCAAGTCAGTCACTGCGCACTCGATACTACGCCTGCTGCCCTACCCCCAGGCACGTCATCCCAGCGGACGCATTCTCTACAAGGACGAAGACCTGCTGCAGGCCGGGGAAAAACGACTACGCCAGGTTCGTGGCAATCGTATTTCGATGATTTTTCAGGAGCCAATGAGCTCGCTCAACCCCCTGCATACCGTCGAGCGTCAGATCAATGAAGTACTGGTACTGCACAAGGGGCTGAACAAGGCAGCTGCGCGTGAGCGAACCCTGGAATTGCTGGATCTAGTCGGCATCCCCGATCCAGCCAGCCGGCTAGGCTCTTATCCACACGAACTCTCAGGCGGCCAACGCCAACGGGTAATGATCGCAATGGCGCTGGCCAACGAGCCTGAGCTGCTGATTGCCGATGAGCCAACCACGGCGCTGGACGTGACCGTGCAGCTAAAAATTCTCGAACTGCTCAAATCGTTGCAGCAAAAACTGGGTATGGCATTGTTGCTGATCAGCCATGACCTGAACCTGGTACGCAGAATTGCCCATCGGGTATGTGTCATGTACCAGGGTTGCGTCGTCGAAGAAAATGAATGCGCGAAACTCTTTGCCGATCCGCAGCATGAATACACCCAGCGGCTGATCGCGGCTGACCCGACCGGTGATCCGGTAAAAGTGAACGCAGATGCACCGGTGATACTGCGGGCTGAGCAGCTTCGGGTATGGTTCCCGATTCGCAAGGGCGTTTTGCGACGCACCGTGGATCATGTCAAGGCAGTAACTGACGCCTCCTTTACGCTCAAGGCAGGTCATACGCTGGGTATTGTGGGCGAAAGCGGTTCAGGCAAGACAACCCTGGGTCTGGCTCTGTTAAGGCTCGTGGAAAGCCAGGGCCTGATCGAATGTAACGGCATGCGGTTGGATGGTTTGAGTCAGAATGCCGTCAGACCAATGCGCCGGCAGTTTCAGGTGGTCTTTCAGGATCCTTTTGGCAGCCTGAGTCCACGTATGTCGATTGCACAGATCATCAGTGAAGGGTTAGAGATTCACGGCATTGGTACAGTAGAAGAAAGGGAGAAAATGGTAATCCAGGCGCTGCAGGAAGTCGGCCTGGAACCTGCCAGCCGCCACCGCTACCCCCACGAGTTTTCGGGCGGACAGCGGCAGCGAGTGGCTATTGCCCGTGCTCTGGTTCTCAAACCGTCGTTGATCCTGCTGGATGAGCCCACCTCAGCCCTCGATCGCACGGTACAGGGCCAGGTGGTTGAGTTGCTCCGCGACCTCCAGCACAGGCACAATCTGAGTTACTTGTTCATCAGCCATGACCTGGCAGTGGTCAGAGCCCTCAGTCACGAGCTGATGGTGATACGCCAGGGAGAAATCGTCGAACAGGGTTCGGCCAAGGATATATTTGCCTCACCGCAGCATGAATATACGCATCAATTGCTCGAGGCCGCCTTCGCCAGACCCGTATCCGTCAACACGGCCAAAGACACACAGGCCAAGTAGAAAAACAGGAAACAAGCATGGGATTTTTAAGCGGTAAACGCGTACTCATCGTTGGCGTAGCCAGCAAATTGTCTATCGCCTCGGGTATAGCTTCGGCAATGCACCGCGAGGGCGCGGAGCTGGCGTTCACCTACCAGAATGACAAGCTCAAGGATCGCGTCGAGAAGTTTGCAGCGGAATGGGGCTCAGGGCCGGAGCTGTGCTTCCCCTGCGATGTGGCCGATGATTCCCAGATCGAAGAGGCATTTGCCCAACTGGCAAAGAAGTGGGATGGCCTGGATTGCATAGTGCATTCGGTCGGCTTTGCCCCTGGTGATCAACTCGATGGCGACTTTACCGATGTGACTACCCGCGAAGGTTTCCGCATTGCTCACGATATCAGCGCCTACAGCTTCGTGGCCCTGGCCAAGGCCGGTCGTGAACTGATGAAGGGTCGCAATGGCAGCCTGCTGACCCTGTCCTACCTGGGCGCTGAGCGCACAATGCCGAACTACAACGTGATGGGCATGGCCAAGGCCAGCCTCGAAGCCGGCGTTCGTTATCTGGCTACCAGCCTGGGGCCGGAAGGCACGCGCGTTAATGCTATTTCTGCGGGTCCGATCCGAACGTTGGCTGCTTCCGGCATCAAGAGCTTCCGCAAAATGCTCTCGCACAACGAGAAGCAGACCCCGATGCGCCGCAACGTCACCATCGACGAAGTAGGCAACGCCGGTGCGTTCCTGTGCTCGGATCTGGCATCTGGGGTGTCAGGCGAGATCATGTATGTCGACGGCGGCTTCAACATCACCGCCATGGGTAATCTGGAAGACTGAAACCTGAGACCCGACAGCCTGCGAAGGCTGCGCACAAAAAAGCCACTCCCAAGGGAGTGGCTTTTTTGGGGCTGGCGATCGCTACCGACCGCCGATCACATCAGATCAGAAACGCTCGACGTCAGCCCGCTCTTCGAGGCTTTCCTGTAGGGCAGTGAAATCCTGCTGACCTGTCTGTCCGGCAATGTAACGCTTGTAGAGATCACTCTCAGCCGAAGCTTGCAGTGATTCAGGCGTAGCTACACCGCGCAACTCAACGATCCACTGACTACCATCAGCCTGGCGTGCATGGCCATATACGGACTCCCCTTCGGAAGGACGAGGCATCGCAAACACATTACGCAGGAGCACCTGAGACAGCTCGTTGTTGGACCGATTGATAGCCTCATGGTTTTCCCAGGAAGCATTCAGTTCCACGGCCACTTGCTCAGGCGCAGTGCTGTCTGACTCCAAAGCCTCGACCAGCTCTGAAGCCTTATCACGCGTCTGCTCGACCGCCTTCTGGAAGCTCAATGTATCGGCAATTTCCGCAGACACTTCGTCGAGGGGACGCTGTTTGGCGCGCATGTGCTCTTTAACCCGAACCACTACGGAGGTATCAGCATCAAGCTCAAGGAGCTGGCTATTGAGACCATCCTGCAGTACTTCCGCTTCAAAGGCAGCAGCCATAACCCGTGGATTAGCTGCCAAGCCTTCGCCGCCCTCGCGATTCACCGGACCAATGGTTTCAATCTCGAGACCTAACGCACGAGCTGGTTCGTCAAGATCGGGAGACTCGTAGGCCAGGTTGGCCAGTTCGCGTGAAGCCTCGACATAGCGACGCTCTACCTGCTCCGCCTTCAATTCCGCCACAAGCCCTTCACGCATGGATTCCAGGCTGGGCATCTCCGGTGCGGCAACGCCGGTAAGCTTGATCAGGTGATAACCAAAGCTGGTACGGACCGGATCCGAAACTTCACCCTCCTGGAGGGCAAAGAGCGCTTCGTCAAACTCAGGATCGAAGCTGCCACGAACGGTATAACCCAGGTCCCCACCGCTGGAGGTAGTACCAATATCGTCGGACACTTCTTCAACCAACTTGGCAAAATCCTCTCCGGCATCCAGACGTTCCCGAGCAGCTTGTGCTTGCTCCAGAGCCTGCTCCTCACTTACCTCATCAGTGACCTCGATAAGGATATGTGAGGCTCGACGCTGTTCTGTCAGGTTACCAATTTCCCGCTCATATAAAGCCTGAAGTGCCTGCTCGTCGACCTCGACCTGATCGAAAAAATCGTCCCTGGACAACTCCAGGACTTCCAACACAACCTGCTCTTCAGTCATGAACTGTTGGGCATTGGCGGTGTAATAAGTCTCGACTTCGTCTTCCGAAACATCGATTTCATCA
This sequence comes from uncultured Halopseudomonas sp., assembly GCF_963977355.1. Lineage (NCBI taxonomy): Bacteria > Pseudomonadati > Pseudomonadota > Gammaproteobacteria > Pseudomonadales > Pseudomonadaceae > Halopseudomonas > uncultured Halopseudomonas sp. The sequence continues at coordinate 56,998 of NZ_CAXBOV010000008.1, forward strand.
CGCAGGATAGGCAGCTCTATAACAGCGAAATCGCGTGTTTGCTCTTCTAGCTTAGCCAGCTGCAGGCGCTCTGTCTGAGTGGCAAAGGCTGTGGCTTCAAAGGCATTACGCAGTTGCGCAAGAAGGAGCTCCTGACGGACGAGATCGCGGAATGCCAGGCGCGAACCCAATCCCATATTGCGAATGACAATATCGAAACGATTGGCGTCAAATTCGCCATCCACCTGGAAATCAGGGGTCGATAGAATCAACTGATCGATCATGGCTTCGGAAATACGCAAATCGAAATTCCGGGCACCCTCGACCAGCACTGCCCGCTCGATCAGACCGTCGAGCACCGATTGGCGTAGTAACGCATCGTCAATCATATTGGGGTCGAAGTTGTCATTAAGCTGCTGCAATTGCTGCACCAGTTGGCGACGCTGCAGTGAGACGGCCTGTTCCAGCTCGAACTTGGTAATTTCTGTTCCGTTGACCGCGGCAGCGTTCTGATCGTTGCTCCCGAAGCGGCTGATGGACTCCCAGCCAGTCAAAGCGAATATCAGCACAATGACGCCAACGATCACCTTAGCGACCCAGCTTTGCGCATTGTCCCTCATTTTTTGCAGCATCTTGCCCCCGAAATCCTAGTCATCTTCAGCCGCCCTTCGGGGCTGCCAGTACCACCGATCATTGATCGCTGGCCTATTATTCTGTTCTAAACGAAAAAGGCGCATCAGGGATGATGCGCCTTTTTTGAAACTGACCGAACCACATGAGTGGAAACTTGCCTCAACAGCAATTGTGGCTGCGCCTGGCTATGGTTCGAAGTAGATACCAGGGCTCGCACCCCGACACAGACAATCAGTAACTGGACGCGCTTAGTTCACAGCGTCCTTCAGTGCCTTACCAGCTTTGAAGCCCGGAATCTTGGCGGCGCTGATTTCAATCGGCTTACCAGTTTGCGGGTTACGGCCGGTGCGGGCAGCGCGATCTTTCACAGCGAAGGTACCAAAACCAACCAGAACTACCGAATCACCGGCTTTCAGTGCGTCGGTAATGGACTCGATGACGGCGTCAAGAGCACGGCCGGCAGCAGCTTTAGGAATATCGGCGGAAGCGGCAATGGCATCAATCAATTCAGACTTGTTCACTCTAAGTCCCCTTATTAGTTTCAAATGAGTTGTTAGTCGTTATGTAAGCTTGTGGTCTTAGCAAAGCTGTGGCCAGTCAGCATACCTGCGTAGGTCGAAGCACGCTTTATATCAAGCGGTCAAAAACCGTGTCAAGGAATGCCTGTGGTACCCCCGGTCCGTTCGCGAACAGATCACCCTGTTGGATACCTGTTCGGGAGCGGACCGCTGCTACCTCAGTGGGTACTGATACGCTTCTTTGTATCGGTAGCCTGATTGTCATCCTTTGCAACCATCTCTTCAACCCCTTCTTGCAAGGGCTCCGGCACGTATTGCAGCGCAATCTGCAACACTTCGTCAATCCATTTCACCGGCTTTATCTCAATATCCTCCTTGATGTTGTCGGGGATCTCCTTGAGATCACGAATATTATCGTAGGGAATGATCACTGTCTTGATTCCGCCCCGGTGCGCGGCCAACAGTTTTTCCTTGAGCCCACCGATTTGCAGAACCTGCCCACGCAGGGTGATTTCACCAGTCATGGCAACGTCCGCCCGAACCGGAATCCGGGTCAGAGCCGATACCAGCGCCGTGCACATGCCTACGCCGGCACTCGGGCCGTCCTTGGGCGTAGCACCCTCTGGGACGTGGATGTGAATATCATGCTTTTCATGAAAATCACCTCCCAGCCCCAGACTGTTTGCGCGGCTACGAACCACGGTAAGCGCCGCACTGATGGATTCCTGCATGACATCACCCAGAGAGCCAGTCTTGATCTGGCGGCCCTTACCGGGCACCACAGCGGCTTCCAGGCTGAGAAGCTCGCCACCAACCTGGGTCCACGCCAGACCCGTCACCTGGCCGATCTGGTCGGCCTCCTCGGCTAATCCGTACTTGAACTTGCGGACCCCGAGCAGCTCTTCAAGCAAATCACCGTCGACCACAACCTTGTTCTTGGCCTTGCTACCTACCTGGGTTCTGACTACCTTGCGGCAGAGTTTAGCAATCTGACGTTCGAGGCCGCGCACCCCGGCTTCGCGGGTGTAATAACGAATAATGTCACGCAGGGATTCGCGGGTGAACGTCAGCTCATCTTTCTTCAAGCCGTTGTTCTTGATCTGCTTGGCAACCAGATAACGCTCGGCGATGTTGATCTTTTCGTCCTCGGTATACCCGGGAATACGAATGACCTCCATGCGGTCAAGCAGTGGCGCAGGAATGTTCATCGAGTTGGCAGTACAGATGAACATCACGTCCGACAGATCATAATCGACCTCAAGATAGTGGTCGTTGAAGTTGTGATTCTGTTCCGGATCGAGCACCTCAAGCAGCGCCGAGGAAGGATCACCGCGCATATCGGTGCCCATTTTATCGATCTCATCGAGCAGAAACAGGGGGTTCTTGACGCCCGCCTTGGACATTTTCTGAATAACTTTACCCGGCAGCGAGCCTATGTAGGTACGACGATGGCCACGAATTTCGGCTTCATCGCGCACACCACCCAGTGCCATGCGGACGAACTTGCGGTTGGTTGCCCTTGCCAGGGACTCACCCAAGGATGTCTTGCCCACGCCCGGAGGGCCCACCAGACAGAGCACAGGGCCTTTCAACTTGCGTACACGCTTCTGTACAGCCAGATACTCGAGAATCCGCTCCTTGACCTCCTCAAGGCCGTAGTGGTCAGCATCCAGCACTGCCTCGGCTCGCTCGGGATCATTACGGACCTTACTGGCTTTTTTCCAGGGTACATTGGCCAGCCACTCAATGTAGGAACGCACGACCGTCGCCTCGGCGGACATGGGCGACATCATCTTCAACTTGTTCAGCTCCGTTGTCGCCTTGGCGAGCGCTTCCTTGCTCATGCCAGCAGCATCCACCTTTGCCTTGAGTTCATCGAATTCGTTGTTGCCATCCTCGCCGCTGCCCATCTCCTTCTGAATAGCCTTCATCTGCTCGTTCAGATAGTACTCACGCTGGCTGCGTTCCATCTGTTTCTTGACACGACCGCGAATACGTTTTTCCACCTGGAGTAGATCGATCTCGCTATCCAGTACACCCAGTACGTGCTCTACGCGATCGCGCAGGGGCAAGATCTCGAGTATTTCCTGCTTCTGATCCAGCTTGAGGGTCAGATGCGCGGCCATGGTGTCTACCAGCCGTCCGGGTTCTTCAATACTGGACAGGGATGAGAGAACTTCAGCAGGGACCTTCTTGCCCAACTGGACAAACTGCTCGAACTGACTCATCAAACTGCGAATCAGCACTTCGGCCTCACGGGCATCCAGCTCGCTTTCATTCAGGGGAACCGCGTGGGCGACCTGATAGGTGCCCAACTCGTCCACCTGCTCGATTCGAGCACGTTGCTCGCCCTCGACCAGAACCTTGACGGTGCCGTCGGGCAGCTTGAGGAGTTGCAGGATGGTCGCAACGGTGCCAAGGCTATAGATGCCGTCCTGACCCGGATCATCCTCGCTAGGATCGCGCTGAGCTACCAGCAAAACCTGTTTGTCGCCGGCCATCGCTGCTTCAAGCGCTTCAATGGATTTGTCGCGTCCCACGAAAAGCGGGATGACCATGTGGGGGTACACCACTACATCGCGTAGGGGCAGGAGCGGAAATTCGCTAGGTGTCGTCATGGCTGAGACTCGCTTGCTGGGGGGCGCAATAATCGACCGCACCCGTAATAAAAGTGTCCATGAATTCAAAGATGGGGGCAGTGCACGAAAAAAACAAGCCGCTGAACATACTGCGATACAAGAGAGCATCACTCACAGGCTTGCAAAAAAAACGCCCGGCTCCTTTTCAGGAACCGGGCGTCATAGGCCAAGGGACATTATTCGTCCGGCATGGCCTTGGGCGGATTTTCGCTGGAATCGTAGATCAGCAGCGGCTTGGCATCGCCACCAATCACGTTTTCATCGATTACTACCTTGCTGACATGCTCCGCTGAGGGAATATCATACATGGTGTCGAGCAGCACATTTTCCAGAATCGAACGAAGACCGCGGGCACCGGTTTTACGCTCCAGAGCCTTGTTCGCGATAGCTTTGAGGGCATCAGTACGGAACTCTAGATCAACACCTTCCATCTCGAACAAACGCGCGTACTGCTTGGTCAACGCATTTTTCGGTTCGGTAAGGATCTGGATCAGAGCGGCCTCATCGAGTTCGTCGAGGGTTGCGATAACAGGCAAGCGACCGACAAACTCGGGAATCAGACCGAAGCGAACCAGATCTTCGGGCTCAACACCCTTGAGAGTCTGACCAACTTTCTTGCCGACGTCCTGGCTTCGTACCTTGGCACTGAAACCAATCCCGCTCTTCTCAGAGCGATCACGAATCACCTTTTCCAGACCCGAGAAGGCGCCGCCGCAGATAAACAGAATATTACGCGTGTCTACCTGCAGGAACTCCTGCTGGGGGTGCTTGCGCCCACCCTGGGGAGGCACGGAAGCCACAGTACCTTCGATCAGCTTGAGCAGTGCCTGCTGGACGCCTTCACCTGATACGTCGCGGGTGATGGAGGGATTGTCAGACTTGCGGGAAATCTTGTCGATTTCGTCGATGTAGACAATACCCATCTGGGCTTTTTCGACGTCGTAGTCACACTTCTGCAACAGCTTCTGGATGATGTTCTCGACATCCTCGCCCACATAGCCTGCTTCAGTCAGCGTGGTCGCATCAGCAATGGTAAAGGGTACATTCAACAACCGAGCCAGTGTTTCGGCCAGGAGTGTCTTGCCCGAGCCGGTCGGCCCGATCATCAGAATGTTACTCTTGCCGAGCTCGACGTCATCCTTGCCCTCGCGCTGATTAAGACGCTTGTAGTGGTTGTACACCGCTACGGAAAGCACCTTCTTCGCGCGCTCCTGACCGATCACGTACTGATCGAGGATGCCACAGATCTCCTTCGGCGAAGGCAGCTTGGCGCCAGCGCTTTCAGCCTGACTTTCCTGTACTTCCTCACGGATTATGTCGTTACACAGATCCACGCACTCATCACAGATGAATACGGAGGGGCCGGCAATCAGCTTGCGCACTTCATGCTGGCTTTTGCCGCAGAAGGAGCAATACAGCAGCTTGCCGTTGTCGTCACCCTTCCCAGTCATATCGGTCATCTAAAACCCCTGCTTACGTTCACTCTTGTCCACAAAGATGGGGGCATTGCCACCACTTTGCAAGTGCAACTCTGTCAAAACGGACCCGCACCGGCTATGGAATAACAGTTCAGACGACCCTCTTGTCCCTACGCTGAAGACAAATGAGCCGCCATTAACGCCCGTGTTATTCAGCCATTTCGCGACGATCCATGACCTTGTCGATCAGGCCATAGGTAGCGGCTTCTTCGCCACTCATGAAACGGTCACGGTCGGTATCACGCTCGATCACATCCAGCGGCTGGCCGGTGTGGTGCGACAATATACTGTTCAACTTGTCGCGGATTTTGAGGATCTCCTTGGCATGGATTTCAAAATCCGATGCCTGCCCCTGAAAACCGCCCAGTGGCTGGTGGATCATCATCCGCGAATTGGGTAGCGCAAAACGCTTGCCTGGTTCGCCGCCAGCCAGCAGAAAGGCGCCCATGCTGGCCGCCTGACCGATGCACAGGGTGCTCACGTTGGGCTTGATGAACTGCATGGTGTCATAGATCGCCATACCGGCTGTTACAGAGCCGCCGGGCGAATTGATGTACAGATGGATATCCTTGTCGGGATTCTCTGACTCCAGGAACAGCAACTGCGCCACGACCAGGTTGGCCATGTAATCCTCTACCTGCCCCACCAGAAAAATCACCCGCTCCTTCAGAAGACGAGAATAGATGTCGTAGGAGCGCTCGCCCCGTGCTGACTGTTCGACAACCATGGGCACCAGACCGCCCGCTGCCTGAATATCCGGTGGAAACTGATTGAAGCTGTTATGCGTCATGGATTGAAATTACTCCGGTTTGGACCTGTCGCGAAAAAACGAAAGCCAGCCCTAAGGCTGGCTCGCGCATTGCTTGAGTTGTTGACGATTTTACTCGTCGGCGCCGGCTTCGGCCTCGTCAGCTTCAAGGTCCTTGGCTGACTGGGCTGGCTTCACGGCATCTTCGTAGGGGACCTGCTTAGTGGCCACCTGAGCCTTCTGCAAAACAGTATCCACCACTTGCTCTTCGAGCACAACCGACTGAATCTCTGCTAATTGTTGCTCGTTCTGGTAGTACCAGTTCACCACTTGTTCGGGTTCCTGGTAGGCAGACGCCAGCTCTTCGACCATGGCACGTACACGATCGTTTTCTGGCTTGATGTCGTTCTGCTTGACCACTTCAGACACCACCAGACCTAACGAAACGCGACGCTTGGCCTGCTCTTCGAACAGCTCTGCGGGCAACTGCTCGGGGCTGATGTTGGCGCCGCCAAACTGCTGCACGGCCTGCTGGCGCAAACGGTCAATCTCGCTGCTGACCAGTGCCTTGGGAACATCAACACTATTGGTGGCGAGCAAGCCGTCCATAACCTGAGTCTTGACCTTGGTCTTGATGGCCTGGCGCAGCTCACGATCCATATTCTTGCGAACTTCGGAGCGGAAGGCATCGATGCCGCCCTCTTCAACGCCAAACTTGGCGAAGAACTCATCGTTCAGCTCCGGCAGAGCCGGCGCTGCAACTGCATGCACAACCACGTCGAATTCAGCAGGCTTGCCGGCCAACTCGAGGTTCTGGTACTCCTCGGGGAAAGTCACCTCGAGGGTAACGGTATCACCAGCCTTTGCACCTACAAGACCATCCTCAAAACCGGGGATCATACGGCCGGAGCCCAGTACGATTTCGGTGTTGTTGGCTGTACCACCCTGGAAGGGCTCGCCATCGACACGGCCGACAAAGTCGACCTTGAGTTGGTCGCCATTTTCAGCAGCGCGCTCGACCGTTTCAAACTGTGTATTCTGCTTGCGCAAAATCTCGAGCATGTTTTCCAGGTCTTCGTCACGCACTTCGGATTCGATGCGTTCAACCTTGATATCGCCAAAATCGCCCAGGGTGATCTCCGGGTAAACTTCAAATGTAGCGACGTACTCAAAATCCTTGCCTTCGTCCAGCTCTTTGGGCTCGACACTTGGTGCGCCTGCGGGATTGAGCTTTTCCTGCATGATTGCTTCGTAAAAAGAAGACTGGATGACTTCACCCATGACTTCCTGGCGAGCAGAGCCGCCAAAACGTTTGCGAATGACGCTCATCGGCACCTTGCCAGGACGAAACCCATCGACTTTGGCGCGGCTGGCTGTCTGCTGCAGACGCTTGTTGACCTCGGATTCGATGCGGTCAGCCGGAATGCCGACAGTCATGCGGCGCTCAAGGCCGGAGGTGGTTTCAACCGAAACTTGCATGGAGAGTCCTCGTGAACGAACAGATTAATTGGTGATTTCGTAAAAGCCGAACAGTCTAATCGCTAACGCACCGGAAGTCATCATCAGGCGCCACGGCCATCACAAATAGGGCCCCCTGACTGAGAAGTGACCATGCAGCTAGCTGTCAACAGTATTCATACCGGCTTGGTCAGTTAATAGCTGGGCAAAGTCGGCCAAGGGCATCGGACGATAAAAATAATACCCTTGGTAGACTTCGCAGCCTTTTTCGAAGAGCCAGTCCAACTCCGCCCGGGTTTCGACCCCCTCGGCAATACATTTGAGACCCAACTGCCTGGAAAGCTGCAGAATCACTTCAACGATTGCCGCATCCCGGGAAGAGCGGGTGATATCACGGACGAAGCTCTGGTCAATCTTGAGCTTGTCGATTGGCATGCTCTTCAGGTACGCGAGTGAACAGTATCCGGTGCCAAAATCGTCAATTGCCAGGCGAACGCCGAAGGTGCCAAGATCATTAAGAACCTGCCTCGCATGCTCCAGGTTGTCGATCAAGGCTCCCTCTGTAATCTCCAACTCGATACGGTCAGGTGACAGGCTGAAACGGTCAAGAGTCCCCTTGATCAGTTCCAGAAATCCTGGATTCTGGAACTGGGCGCCAGAAATATTTACCGCCAGGCGTACCGGCTCTATTCCCGCATCAAGCCACTGCCGAATCTGCCGACACGTCGCCTCAAGAACCCAGGCATCAATGTCCGCTATAAGCAACGACTCCTCAGCTATCGGAATGAAGACTCCCGGAGGGACAAAACCACGCTCAGGATGATTCCAGCGCAGAAGCACTTCTGCACTTTGAACCTGATCCGAACCGCGGTTTATCTGAGGCTGGAAGTAAAGGAGGAACTGGTTGTTTTCCAAGGCTCGACGTATGTCACTTTCAAGCCCCATCCGATGCTGGGCAACCGCTTGCATCTCGTGCGCGTAGAAGCGAAAGCTGTCTCCACCATTGCGTTTGGCCTGATACATCGCGGTATCCGCCTGCTTCATAAGCTCATCGGTCGTTTGACCATCATCGGGAAAGACCGATGCACCTATACTCAGGGTACTGCGCAGCTCATGCAACCCCACATGCACCGGCTTTGGAATAGCCTCCAGAAGACGAGTCACAACCGTCATGACCTCGATTGCAAAATCTGCATCTGCCGGAATATCAGTGATGACCACGGTGAACTCATCGCCACCCAGACGCGAAACCGCATCCTCGCTACGAATGCAGCCCCGAATACGCTCTGCAACAACCTGCAAGTAAAGATCGCCTGCAGCATGACCAATTGAATCATTGATGAGCTTGAATCGGTCCAGATCGATAAACAGTAGTGCCAGTCGAGTTCCATGCCGGCGGGAATGCTCAATGGCTTGACTCAGAGTGGCTTTGAAAGCGGAACGGTTAGGCAGGCCGGTAAGATCGTCAAAATTGGCTCGGCGATAAAGATCGGTTTGCCAGCGCACACGTGTCAGCGCAATGGACAACCGGCCGACCACCTGCAGTGCCCACCCGGCATCGGCACTAGCTGCATTGAGCGAATGTCGCGTCCCCAGCAAAACGAAACCACTCAACACACCTGACACACGCAGGGGGTAAAGTAACCACGCGGTGCACACTCCCGTCCCCGACAGGTCCGGAAGCCAGCCTGGCAACTGGCTTAAGATGACAGCTTCTTCATCGCTTCCAAGCTCCGATAGCGTTTGCGCATATTGCTTTCGAGCCGATATCTGATGGTCCTCTATACGATTTGACCCATTGCCCGCGGCTTTGAGTCTGACCCCGTGCTCGTCCTGCACGACAAAGAGCAGGTACTCACATTCCGGAAAGGCCTGCGCCTGAACCAGGACTTCATTTACAACATTACCTGAATCCTCACTGGAAAGAATGAGGCGGTCAATGTCCATAAGTGCCTCGCGCTGATCAAACTGCATCGCTAGCTTTTCGGTCATGCTGTTGAAAGACCGCGCAAGTTCCTCGAACTCGTCACCGCTAGCCAAGATCACTTGTTTGTTCAGATCACCTTCTGCCACCTGCCGGGTTGCCGTACGCAAGGCCTGAAGCGGCTGGAGCACCCTGCGCAGGTGTCCAATACTGAACATCAGTGCCATCATAATGGATGCCAGAACAATCAAAATCAGTGTGGCCTGGAATTGTCTGGTGGTAGCGAAAAGCTCCTGCTCCGGCTGGCTGAGTACTACAGTCCAGTTCCTGTCCATGCCAATCCCGTGCAAAAATATTTCCCAGTACACCGCTCGCATAGTTGCTCCACCTTCCTGCCATTCAAAGGCGCCGACGGCAGATTCTGCACGCGCCAAGGCAAAGGCTTTCACAAGCTGGACGGGGGGATCGACACTACAAAAAATCACTGTATCGGTCCCAGCGAGAACACATGAAAGTTTGTCGTGGGATAACTGTTCAGGGTCCCAGAAGAACTCCGGTTGCAACCTGGCTGCCAGATAGTTGCCTGGTGCCATCCTGAGACTGACGAATAGAGTAGAGGGCTCTGACTCGAACTGATGAATACGCATAGCACGGTCCTCCGCCTCAAAGTCCAGACCAGCTAGCTGCGTATACAGACTTGCGTAAAGCGCTGGATCAGCGTAACCCGGGTGTAACCAGACAGGATCTCCGGGGCGGATACCTCTGACCAGGCCTAGTGAGATACCAGTCTCCGTCGGGGCGGCCGAATCAATTCTGAGGGACTGCGGGGAGCGGGTTGCTGCGACACGCGGCAGCTCAGTCCCGACGCGCTGCAGTCGCTCAAACAGATTCATACCTATGTATTTGGCGTCACTCTGCAGCTCCTTGCGGTGCTGTTCAGCCATATAATCGGATAACTGAAAAAACGTGATTAAGGTCAGAACAAGTACTGGAAGAGTGACCGCAAGAAAGAAAAAGAGGAATAACCGCCGGGCTATTGGGCTACTGAAGGTGCGGAGGTCAATGGCCATGGGTTGCTATGTCAGTAGTCAGCTGCCAGACCGACAAACCCACCGTCGTTCGCGCGCACTACATCATCCCTTGAAGGTTTGGCGGTAAAGGGACCTACGGATCGCCCGTCCTTTCCCATACTGTAGAGGTCATAGTCCGTATTGACCGGCACCAGGTTCTTGTCCTTGCGCATCTGGCCCTGACCATTCAACCCTTCAAAACTCAGGTACTGATAAGGATTCTCCCAGGGGTCCAGCGCAGGTACGCCTTGCAATTGCGCCAGGCTGGCTGGCAAGTCGCCATTGTTGGCCGTGCGAAAGCGCTCGATCTTTACACCCATGTCAATTATGTCAGTGACCGCTGTGGTTATTTTCATGCGTTCGACGTACTTGCTGTAACTTGGAAAGGCAACGGCAGACAGAATACCTACGACCGCGACCGCGAGCAGCAGTTCCGCAAGGGTAAAACCCTTTTTTCGCTTGAGCAGCTTTTTGAAATGAACCATGTTGGACGCCATCACTGAACACCACAGACCTGTAGTAGCATGCTGCCACCGTCACCTGACAATAGCTAACAATTCCACTCCAACCGAACGCGGCGAGCGTCAAGCGGTCCCATTAATCGATGGGCGGTCGCAATTAAAGCGGGTTTTATAACAACCAAAGCCGAGCCCAGATAATAAAACAGCCAGGCTGGAATACAACAAGACTTGATTAAAGATGGTGCGGGCGGGGAGACTCGAACTCCCACACCTTGCGGCGCCAGAACCTAAATCTGGTGTGTCTACCAATTCCACCACGCCCGCTAAACAGGGGTATCAAACAACAACGCCAGGCTGAAGCCTGGCGCTTGGAAAATGGGGTGGACGATGGGTTTCGAACCCACGACACCAGGAGTCACAATCCTGTGCTCTACCAACTGAGCTACGCCCACCATTACTGCTTACTGCTCGCTTCACCATTCAGGCCGCATTGCGATGGTGCACCCGGCAGGACTCGAACCTGCGACCATCCGCTTAGAAGGCGGATGCTCTATCCAACTGAGCTACGGGCGCCTTGCGCACTGCCAGAATCCCTAGGGTATCCTGTAATGCCCGCCATGACAGCTCTGGACTGTAAAAGCGGTGGAGCCAGATCGCCTTCCAAACCGGTCATGCGGTGTTTGTGAAGCGGGGCGAATAATACTCAGCCACCTTTGCCACGTCAACGCTTGTGTCCCGATTTTTTTAATTATTTGAGTGAGTTAAAGAAGCTTCGACAGTTTAGCAAGCGATACCCCGCATCAGCCTTTTGCCCGTCGCCCTACCGTGCGACAATTACCGCCTTCTATTGTTCGTGCCGGGAACTCAATGAACGCCAAACTTATCGACGGCAAGCAAATTGCCGCCAATATTCGTCAGGACATCGCCACAAAGGTCACAGCACGCCGCGAACGGGGGCTGCGCGCTCCCGGCCTTGCGGTCATTCTTGTTGGGCTTGATCCGGCCTCTCAAGTATACGTAAGCCACAAGCGCAAGGACTGTGAGGAAGTGGGGTTTGTGTCCCGCTCCCATGATTTGCCGGCCGAAACCTCACAGGAGGAGCTGCTCGCTCTGGTCGATAGTCTGAACGTGGACCCCGAGGTAGACGGGATTCTGGTGCAACTACCCTTGCCCGCTCATCTGGATGCTTCGCAACTGCTGGAGCGGATTCGTCCCGACAAGGATGTAGATGGCTTTCACCCGTTCAATATCGGACGGCTCGCTCAACGCATGCCGATGCTGCGTCCCTGCACGCCCTTTGGCATCATTCGCCTTCTGCAAAGCACAGGTGTGGATCTATATGGCCTCAACGCCGTCGTTGTTGGCGCCTCCAATATAGTCGGTCGCCCCATGGCACTGGAATTATTGCTGGCGGGCTGCACAACAACGGTTACCCATCGATTTACCAAGGATCTTGCCGAACACGTAGGTCGCGCCGATCTACTGGTGGTGGCTGTTGGCAAGCCAGGAATCGTCAAGGGAGAGTGGGTGAAACCAGGAGCGATCGTAATCGACGTTGGCATCAACCGCACCGATGATGGTCGGCTGACAGGTGACGTGGAGTTTGAAATCGCGGCGCAGCGTGCCAGCTGGATTACCCCTGTGCCAGGCGGAGTTGGCCCCATGACCCGGGCCTGCCTGCTGGAAAACACCCTGCACGCGGCAGAACACCTGCACCCCTGAAACCTGACTTGTGTCCGCTGCCCGGCGCACCTCGCGCCGGGTTAACGGATCTGCGCCGGTTCTAGAGGCTGGCCGTACTGCCCCCATCAACGGGCAAGTTGACGCCGTTGATAAAAGCCGCAGCAGGAGAGGCCAGAAAGCCGACTGCATTGGCAAACTCTTCAGGGTCACCAAAGCGCCTGACCGGAATCCCCGCGCGCATTGTCTCGGACACTTGCTCTGTGGTTCGCCCACTGGACTGCGCCACATGACCGATCAGACTATCAAGGCGTGCAGTCTGAGTCAGACCAGGCAGCACATTGTTGACGGTAATACCGTCACAACCAAGCTCCCCGGCCAGGGTCTTGGCCCAATTCGCCATCGCAGCGCGGATACTGTTGGACACACCCAGATTTGGAATGGGTGTTTTCACCGACGTTGAAAGCACGTTGAGAATACGCCCGTACCCGTCGGCGCGCATACCCGGCAGAAGCAGCTGTAATAGCGTCTGGGCACTTATCAGGTGCTGACCAAAAGCCGCGGCATAGGCCGCAGGATCCGCCTGATGGGCTGGCCCGGGAGCAGGCCCCCCGGTATTGTTGACCCATATGTGCAGCGGCCCTTTATGCAGCTCCGCAGCGACAGCAGCCGACAGCGCCGCAGTATCGCCCGCATCCACTGCGATATAGCCGTGGGTCTGTCCCGGCTTTATGGCGAGGCTGCTACATACCGCTTCCAGTTTTGTCTGCGTCCTGGCCAGCACCACGACATCCGCGCCCTGCTCCGCCAACTGCCGTGCACAGGCTTCACCCAAACCCTGACTCGCACCACACACCAGAGCGCGTTTTCCCGATAGATCCAGATTCATAAAGCGCCTCCTGGTACCCGCACCCAACCTTCCATCAATATCCTCGCACTGCGACTCATGATGGCCTTCTTTACCGTCCACTCGCCATTTATCTGCGCAGCCTCGGCGCCCACGCGCAGCGTGCCTGACGGGTGACCAAAGACAACCGCAGTGCGTTCACCGCCCCCAGCAGCCAGATTAACCAGGGTTCCGGGAATCGCAGCGGCAGTACCTATGGCTACCGCTGCCGTGCCCATCATTGCATGGTGCATCTTGCCCATGGACAGCGCTCGCACCAGTAGATCTACATCACTTGCGGCAATCTGCTTGCCACTGGATGCCACGTAGTCTGCCGGCGCCGCAACAAAGGCGACCTTAGGCGTATGCTGGCGATCGGCGGCTTCGTCGACATGCTTGATCAATCCCATGCGCACCGCACCATGGGCGCGGATTTTCTCGAACATGACCAGCGCATCGGGGTTGCCGTTGATAGCGTCCTGCAATTCCGTACCGTTATAGCCAATGTCAGCGGCATTGATAAAAATAGTGGGAATACCGGCATCAATCATGGTGGCCTTGAGCTTGCCAACACCGGGTACATCAAGCTCATCCACCAGGTTACCAGTAGGGAACATCGAGCCGCCCCCGCCCTCCTCATCCGCTGCAGGATCCATGAACTCGATCTGCACCTCGGCCGCAGGAAAAGTCACACCATCCAGCTCAAAGCCCCCGGTCTCCTGCACCTCTCCATCGGTGATGGGTATGTGGGCAATAATTGTTTTACTGATATTGGCCTGCCAGATCCGCACCACAGCCGTCCCGTTGTTGGGGATGCGTGAGGCGTCAACCAGACCGGAGCTGATCGCAAAGGCTCCGACGGCAGCCGACAGATTCCCGCAGTTACCGCTCCAGTCAACGAACGCTTTATCAATTGAGACCTGGCCAAACATGTAATCGACGTCATGCTCGGGCTGGGTACTGGGTGACAGAATCACTGTCTTGCTGGTACTCGACGTTGCACCGCCCATACCATCGGTCTGTTTGCCATAGGGATCGGGGCTGCCGATCACTCGCAACAACAGGTTGTCCCGAGCCTTACCGGGGACCTGGGCCGCTTCGGGTAAATCCTGCAAACGGAAGAAAACGCCTTTACTGGTACCGCCACGCATATAGATGGCGGGGATTTTGATCTGGGGCTTGTGAGCCATTCAACTGCTCCTTCAACATGAGCGGATAAACAAAAATCTCTGAATCACTGATTGACGCACTCGATCATCAGCGGCGTTGCCAACACGGTGGGCCGGACCGTCGATGCCCAGGGACGGGCATCGTCGAGCTTACAGGGACGTATTTACAGCGTGTCCGGCCCGCCGTGTTGGCAACATAGCTCACACTAATCCATCACAATCAGTGCCTCGCAAATGCTGCCGATAACGCATAACGATTTGCGCATTCTGGGAGCGCTTAAACTCAAACTGCCCCTTCGGCCTCCAGAAAATCCTGCGCAAAACGTTGCAGCACGCCGCCGGCATCAAAGATCGACACCTCTTCCTGGGTGTCCAGACGGCAGGTCACCGGTACTTCTACCCGCTCGCCATTCTTGCGGTTGATGACCAGAGTCATGGTGCTGCGCGGCTTGATTTCGCCGGTCACATCAAAGGTCTCGGTGCCGTCGATCGCCAGGGTTGTGCGCGTAGTGCCTGCCTCAAATTCCAGAGGTAATACGCCCATACCCAGCAGGTTGGTACGGTGGATACGCTCGAAGCCTTCAGCAGCAATCGCCTCAACACCTGCAAGACGCACGCCCTTGGCCGCCCAGTCACGGGACGAGCCCTGACCGTAATCAGCGCCGGCAATGATAATCAGGGGCTGCTTGCGCTCCATGTAGGTCTCGATCGCCTCCCACATGCGCGTTACCGTGCCTTCCGGCTCCAGACGCGCCAATGAGCCCTGCTTCACCTTGCCGTTTTCCTGAACCATTTCATTCAGCAGCTTGGGGTTGGCAAAGGTCGCGCGCTGGGCGGTCAGGTGATCGCCCCTATGTGTCGCGTAGGAGTTGAAGTCAACTTCCGGCACGCCCATCTTGTGCAGGTAGGCACCGGCGGCGCTATCGAGCATGATCGCATTGGATGGCGACAGGTGATCGGTGGTGATGTTATCGCCCAGCACGGCGAGAGGACGCATGCCAGTGAGCGAACGCTCTCCGGCCAGCGCACCTTCCCAATAGGGCGGACGACGGATATAGGTGCTCATTGGGCGCCAGTCATACAGCGGATTGACGTTCTGAGCCTCGCGCGTGATATCAAACATCGGAATGTAGACATCACGATACTGCTGGGGCTTCACGCTCTGCTTGACGATAGCGTCGATTTCCTCATCGCTTGGCCAGATGTCCTTGAGCGTGACCTCGTTACCGTCCTTGTCGATCCCCAGCACATCCTTTTCAATATCGAAGCGGATGGTGCCAGCGATCGCATAAGCCACCACCAGCGGTGGAGAAGCCAGAAAAGCCTGCTTGGCAAACGGATGGATACGGCCATCGAAATTACGGTTACCCGACAAAACTGCGGTGGCATAAAGGTCGCGCTCGATCACTTCCTTCTGAATAACCGGATCGAGAGCACCACTCATGCCGTTGCAGGTGGTGCAGGCAAAAGCCACTACGCCAAAGCCCAACTGCTCCAGCTCACCTAACAGGTCAGCTTCTTCCAGATACATCTTGACCGTCTTGGAACCCGGAGCCAGGGAGGTTTTCACCCAGGGCTTGCGCAATAACCCGAGCTTGTTGGCATTACGTGCGATCAGGCCTGCTGCGATCATATTGCGCGGGTTGCTGGTATTGGTACAGCTGGTAATTGCAGCAATGATGACTGCGCCATCGGGCATCTTGCCCTCTTCGTTCTCAACCACACCGCTGATACCGCGGGAGGCCAGCTCGGAGGTAGGTAGCAGGGCATGGGGGTTGGACGGGCCCGCCATGGTACGAGCGACGCTGGACAGATCAAAGGTCAGCACGCGCTCGTATTCGGCCGCCTTCAGGCTGTCGGCCCACAGGCCTGTTTCCTTCGCGTACTGCTCGACCAGCTTAACCTGATCGTCTTCACGTCCGGTCAGCTTTAAATAGTCGATGGTCTGCTCATCTATATAGAACATCGCCGCGGTAGCGCCGTACTCGGGGGTCATGTTCGAGATGGTCGCGCGATCTCCAATGGTCAGGCGGCTTGCACCTTCACCGAAGAACTCAAGATAGGCGCCCACTACCCGCTCCTTACGCAGGAACGAGGTCAGGGCCAGCACCAGGTCCGTACTGGTAATGCCGGGCTTTAGCTTGCCGGTCAACTCCACACCGATGATATCGGGCAGACGCATCCAGGAGGCGCGGCCAAGCATCACGCTTTCAGCTTCAAGACCGCCGACACCAACAGATATAACACCCAACGCATCGACCATCGGCGTGTGACTGTCGGTACCCACGCAGGTATCGGGGAAAGCTACACCGTCAGCTACCTGAACCACCGGAGACATCTTCTCAAGATTGATCTGGTGCATGATGCCGTTGCCGGGCGGGATCACGTCCACGTTCTTGAACGCGGTCTTGGTCCAGTTGATAAAGTGAAAACGGTCATCATTGCGACGATCTTCGATGGCACGGTTCTTCTCGAAGGCGTCTTCTTCGAAGCCGGCATGCTCTACCGCCAGGGAATGGTCGACAATCAACTGCGTGGGCACCACCGGATTGACCTTGGCCGGGTCACCCCCCTTCTCGGCTATCGCATCGCGCAAGCCGGCCAGATCCACCAGCGCAGTCTGGCCGAGAATGTCGTGGCAGACCACACGGGCCGGAAACCAGGGAAAATCCAGATCACTCCGACGCTCAATAAACTGCTTCAGCGATTCGGTGAGCATGGCAGGATCACAACGGCGCACCAGGTTTTCAGCATGGATGCGCGAGGTATAGGGCAATTTGGCATATGCACCGGGCTGGATAGCATCGACCGCTTCGCGGGTATCGAAGTAATCCAGGTCGGTGCCGGGTAGAGACTTGCGGTATTCGGTATTCATGGCATCAGGACTCATCAGGAATCTTGGGTAGAGCACGTTGGCGGTATATCGCCCCGCTCCCTTGAACGTTTGAATGCTGCAGACTGCACAAGACTAATTGCGAAATTGACGACCGCCTGTTCTGGACCGTCGATGCCCAGGGATGGGCATCGTCGAGCGTACAGGGATGTATTTACAGCGTGTCCAGAACAGGCGGTCGTCAATGCAGCCGCCACACAATCTCAAACAATCGCTTTTCAGCGTTTATCTATAGCTTTCACGGTACGCGGCTCGACGCCAACATAATCGGCACTCGGCCGAATAATACGGTTATCTGCACGTTGCTCCATCACGTGGGCAGCCCAGCCGGTAAGGCGGCTCATCACGAATATCGGCGTAAACAGCTTGGTCGGGATACCCATGAAATGATAGGCCGAAGCGTGGAAGAAGTCGGCGTTGCAGAACAGCTTCTTCTCGCGCCACATAACCTCTTCACAGCGCACGGATACCGGATAAAGCACGGTATCGCCCACATCCTTGGACAACTTCTCGGACCACTGCTTGATGATTTCGTTACGCGGATCGGACGTGCTGTAAATCGCGTGACCAAAGCCCATGATCTTTTCCTTGCGCTCGAGCATGCCAAGCATTTCTTTCTCGGCGTTATCGGCACTGGTGAAGCCCTCGATCATCTCCATAGCGGCTTCGTTGGCACCGCCATGCAGTGGGCCACGCAGCGAGCCGATCGCGGCGGTCACGCAGCTGTGCATGTCCGACAGCGTCGAGGCGCAAACGCGAGCGGTAAAGGTAGATGCATTGAACTCGTGCTCTGCGTAGAGAATCAGCGACACGTTCATGGTCTGCTCGTGCAACGCATTGGGCTTTTCACCGCGCAGCATGTGCAGGAAGTGTGCGCCTACCGAGTCGTCATCGGTATTCTCGTCGATGCGCACGCCGTCATGAGTGAAGCGATACCAGTAGCAGATGATTGACGGGAATGCGGCCAGCAGACGGTCGGTCACGTCCTGTTGCTGGTTGAAGTCAGCCTCGCCTTCAAGATTACCCAACATCGAACAGCCGGTACGCATCACATCCATAGGATGCGCGTCCTTGGGGATACGCTCGAGCACTTCCTTCAGCGCCTGGGGCAAGCCGCGCATACCCTTCAACCTGGATTTATATGCATCCAGCTCTGCCTGATTGGGCAGCTCACCCTTGAGGATCAGGTGCGCCACTTCCTCGAACTCGCAGTTGGCTGCCAGATCCTTCACATCATAACCACGATAGGTCAGACCCGAGCCTGTTTGTCCGACCGTGGACAAAGCTGTCTTGCCCGCTACCTGGCCACGCAGGCCTGCACCACTGAGTTTCTTTGCTTCAGCCATATTAGTTCTCCTTCTTGTCTTTTTGCCCTGCCTGCAGTGCAGACGGTTCAGGATTTTTTCTGTGCGAAGAGCGCGTCGAGTTTCTGCTCGAAGTCGTGGTAGTTGATTCGCTCGTACAGCTCCATACGGGTCTGCATGGTGTCGATGACATTTTGCTGCGTACCGTCATTACGGATCGCGTTGTAGACATTTTCCGCGGCCTTGTTCATCGCACGGAAGGCCGACAGTGGGTAGAGCACCAGCGACACATCAGCGCCGGCCAGCTCGTCAGTAGTGAACAGCGGTGTAGCGCCAAACTCGGTGATGTTGGCCAGAATCGGTGCATTTACCTTCGAGGCAAACAGCTTGTACATATCCAGCTCGGTAATGGCCTCCGGGAATACCATATCCGCACCGGCTTCAACGCAGGCTGCAGCGCGATCCAGTGCGGACTCAAGGCCTTCAACTGCAAGGGCATCGGTACGCGCCATGATCACAAAGCTGTCGTCGGTACGCGCATCTACTGCCGCCTTGATGCGATCGACCATCTCCTGCTGAGTGACAATTTCCTTGTTCGGACGGTGGCCACAACGCTTGGCACCGACCTGATCCTCAATATGAATAGCCGCAGCGCCAAACTTGATCATCGACTTGACGGTACGAGCAACGTTGAACGCGCTTGAACCAAAACCGGTATCCACATCCACCAGTAACGGCAAATCGCATACGTCGGTGATGCGCCGCACGTCAGTGAGCACATCATCCAGGCCGGTAATGCCCAGATCCGGCAGACCCAGCGAGCCTGCGGCTACACCACCGCCAGAGAGGTAGATGGCCTTGAAGCCGGCGCGCTTGGCCAGCAATGCATGATTGGCGTTGATCGCACCAACCACCTGCAATGGATGTTCTTCAGCAACCGCATCGCGAAAACGTTGACCTGGGGTTTTGGACATCAGACTGATTCTCCTGGGGAAGTGACGACGCTGCCCTGCTCGTGCATGCGGCGCTCGATATTGCGGCGTGAGGCGCTGATATGACGGCGCATCAGCATTTCCGCGAGTTCACCATCGCGATCGGCAATGGCTTCAATGATTCGGTGGTGTTCGGCGAACGCCTGCTGTGGTCGCTTGGGCGTTGAGGAATAGCGATACCGGTACATGCGCACCAAGTGATAAAGGTCGCCCAGAAGCATGTCGCTCAAGGCCTTGTTCTTACTGCCCCGGATAATCACGTAATGAAGATCCAGATCCCCTTCCTGCTGGTAATAGGACTGGTTGGCCTGCAAGCCACTGTGCTTTTCATGGGTCGCAAGCACATCACGCAGGCTAGCTATTTCGTCGTCGCTCATATGCTCGGCGGCCAATCTGCAAGCCATGCCCTCAAGGGCTTCGCGCACATGATAAAGCTCGATGAGCTCCTCGTAGCTCAGAGACACCACACGAACGCCAGCATGGGGAATCCGGACCACCAGCCGGCGGCCCTCCAGCCGACGAATAGCCTCGCGGAGTGGCCCTCTGCCTATACCGAAAGTGGTTGATAGATACTGTTCGCTAATGCGCGTGCCCGGAGGGATCTCACCCTTCACTATCGCTGTCTGAATTCGCTGAAAGGCGCCATCGGACAGCGTTAATGTAGGCGACTCAGTCTCTATATCCGTCATAACAGCAACCTTGTAGACAATAGCCTGTTTTACAGGCCGCTTTAGGGTAAATTGTGCGCCTCGATAGATGGTATTGTCAACAATCCCCACCGTAGACCTTAGTCGTCAACTCAAAACTGATTCAAAGCCACGCCTGGTAGCAACACAATGCCCACTACGAGCTGACTGAGGGTCATGGTAAGATGCCGATCGTCGGTTGCGTCCTGCCAGGAAAAAGCGCGCCGCGCTCCAATCTTGCTGCTGAGAACACTATGCAATCGATCAATACGCACTTAAAAATTCTGATCGCCATCCTGGTCAGCCTGGGTATTGCCATTACCGGCTATCAGATCTACGTCATGGAAATCCCTCTCACCGAAGACGAGACAGACTCCATCTGGAGTCTGGACGCGAAGCTCGAATTCGAGGCTATCAAGGGTTTGCCGGTCAAGGCGCAGATGTTTATCCCTCCGCTGGCTCAGGATTACGTGAGTCTCAATGAAAGTTTCATATCCAATAATTACGGCGTCAGCATCAACCAGCAAAACGGTAACCGCCTAGTTACCTGGTCGGCACGTCGTGCTACCGGAACCCAGGCTCTCTATTACCGCCTGGTGTTGACCCAGCGCTACAGCAGCGAGCCTCCGGCCGCATCTACACCTCCTCTACGCGATCCAATAGTGCTCGAAGGCGCCGAACAGGTAGCCGTCAACGCGCTGATCAATCCGATCAGGCAGCACTCTGCCGACATCGAGACCTTCATCAGCGAAGCAATCAGCCGCGTAAACGACATCACCGACGATAACGTCAAGCTGCTATTGGGCGGCGATACGTCCCCCATCGCCAAGGCCCGCGTCATCGACATACTCCTGGCGCAGGCACGAATCCCCCTGGAGCTGGTGCATACGATACGCCTTGAAAATCTGCCAAATCAGCAGCCCGAGCTCTGGCTGAGAAGTCACAACGGCGAGCGCTGGTTGTATTTTCATCCGGAAACAGCCCAGCAAGGTATTCCCGACAATCGGCTGGTCTGGTGGACGGGTACCGAGCCCCTGTTCGATCTCGATGGTGGCCGCCGGGGACAGTTGACCGTTACCGTCACTAACAGCGAAATGAACGCATTGCGCCTGGCTGAAATGACCAGCAACAGCGGTTCATCGCAGTTGCTCGAATATTCCCTGTACGGCTTGCCCTTGCACGCCCAGCAGGTTTACCGCGTAATGATCATGATTCCGATCGGTGTTCTGGTTATTCTGCTGCTGCGCAACATCATCGGCATCCAGACACTGGGCACCTTTACCCCCGTGCTGATATCCCTCGCGTTTCGGGAAACCCAGGTCGGCTGGGGCATCGTGCTCTTCACCCTTATCACCGCACTTGGTCTGTCCCTGCGCTCCTACCTGGAGCATCTGAAGCTTCAGATGCTGCCTCGCCTGTCGATCGTGCTGACCTTCGTCGTCATCATCATTGCCATCATCAGTTTGTTCAGTCACAAGCTGGGCATAGAGCGCGCGCTCGCCGTATCGTTGTTCCCGATGGTGATTCTGACGATGACCATCGAACGTCTTTCGATCAATTGGGAAGAACGCGGTGGCGGGCATTCCTTCAAGGTCGCGCTTGGCACCCTCGTGGCCGCTACTCTTGCGCATTTGTTGATGACTATTCCAGAGCTGGCGTATTTCTTCTTCACCTTCCCGGCCACACTGTTGATTCTGGTTGCATTCATGCTTGCCATGGGACGCTACCGCGGATACAGGCTGACCGAACTGATGCGCTTCAAGGCGCTGACCAAACAGGGCTGAGGAAAAACCATGTTCTTCTGGAAAACCTGGAAAACACTGCAAGCCAATGGCGTCATGGGCATCAATCGGCGTAACGCGGATTACGTGCTCAAGTACAACAAGCGGCACCTCTACCCGGTCGTGGATGACAAGATCCTGACCAAGGAGCGGGCGATCGCCGTTGGCATCAATGTGCCTAAAATGTATGGCGTTATCGAGACCGAGAAGGATATTGACCGGTTCGATGAGATCATCAAGGACTATCGGGATTTCGTTATCAAGCCTGCCCAGGGCGCCGGTGGCGATGGCATTATCGTGATCGCAGACCGGTTTGAGGGGATGTTCAAAACGGTCTCCGGGAAAATCATCAGTCGTGATGATATTGGTCACCATATCTCCAGTATTCTTTCCGGTCTCTACTCGCTGGGCGGCCACCGCGACCGAGTGCTGATCGAATATCGCGTCAGCCCCGATCCGCTCTTCAAAAGCATCAGTTATGAAGGGGTTCCGGACATCCGTATCATTTTGCTGATGGGCTATCCGGTCATGGGTATGGTTCGCCTGCCCACTCGCCAGTCGGGCGGCAAAGCCAATCTCCATCAGGGGGCAATCGGTGTCGGTGTCGATCTCGCGTCGGGCATGACTCTGAAAGGCACCTGGCTGAATAACAAGATCAGTAAACATCCGGATACCACCAATCCCGTGGATGGCGTCCAGCTGCCTGACTGGGACGGATTCATGAATCTGGCAGCCTCCTGTTACGAGCTTTCCGGGCTGGGCTATATCGGCGTTGACCTGGTGCTGGATGAGGAAAAAGGACCACTGATTCTTGAGCTTAACGCACGGCCGGGGCTGAATATCCAGATCGCCAACGATGCGGGACTTACCCACCGCTGCCACATGGTCGAGCGGCATCTGGCTGCTCTGAAGAAAACTGGCCGCACCGAAACCGTTAGCGACCGTGTTGCCTATGCTCAGCGGCATTTCGGCCCACCCGCCTCCATTGCTGCCACCTCCGACAAGGAGACTGGCACTCCGGCATGACAGTTCAAAAGCCGAACTGCTATTTGCTGACGGAACTGCCGTATCAGGATGATCCGATACCTCGGCTGAATGCGCTGCGGGTATTGGGTCAGCCCGTACTCTTGGATTCAGCGGCCGGCATCGAGCGGTTTGCCCGCTACAGTATTCTCTCAGCCGGTCCCCAACGGATTATCTCTCCCTCCCCCGGCGAGACTGGCAAATCTACCCTCGCCCGTTTGCGCGAGGCGCTCGCTGAGCTTCCGCCGGCCAGCTGGCCGGAAGACGTCAACCTGCCTTTCGGAGCTGGAGCGCTGGGGTTTATAAGCTACGATTTCGGTCGTTTGCTGGAAGTCCTGCCCACCCGGGCATCTGCCGATATTCACCTGCCGCTTCTGGAAATGGGCATCTATTGCTGGAGCGTGATCAGCGATCACTCAACCCGACGTTGCTGGCTCGTCTGTCACCCCGACTTGCCCGACGCAGAGCGCATGCGCGCGCTGAATCTGCTTGAAACAACGCCGGCAGATCCAGGCCCGTTCCGCCTGCACGCCCCCTTCCAGCCAGAGCAGAGCAGCGAGGCATACCAGCATTCTTTCAGACGCATAAAGGATTACATTCACTCAGGCGACTGCTACCAGATAAACCTGGCTCAGCGGTTTCGCGCCGATTGCAGTGGTGACGCCCTGCAGGCCTATAGACGCCTGCGCATGGCATGCCCGGTTCCCTTCGCGGCCTACATTGAAAGCGCGGAACATACCCTGCTGTGCCTGTCACCCGAGCGTTTTCTCAGCGTCCATGATGGCGCAGTGGAAACCCGCCCGATCAAGGGCACGCGGGGTCGCGGACAGACACCAGAAGAGGACTTGGTCCTCGCCCTTGATCTTCAGGGGTGCCTGAAGGATCGGGCCGAGAACCTTATGATTGTTGACCTTTTGCGCAATGATTTGAGCCGGACCTGCGCTCTGGGCAGTGTTCGAGTCCCCGAACTATTCAAGCTGGAAAGCTACCCCAATGTGCACCACCTGGTAAGCAGCGTGACCGGTACACTGGATGCGGATCAAGACGCTATCGATTTGCTGGCCGCCTCGTTTCCCGGCGGTTCGATAACCGGCGCTCCCAAGATCCGCGCGATGCAGATCATCGAGGAACTCGAACCGGTCAGGCGCAGCCTGTACTGCGGCAGCATTGGCTACATCGGCTGTGAAGGTCAGATGGACTTGAACATCGCGATTCGCAGCCTGGTTCATCAGGATGACCGGCTGTATTGCTGGGGCGGTGGCGGAATCGTTGCGGACTCGGAGGGCGAGGCCGAGTATCAGGAAACCCTGACCAAGGTCCGGGTGCTGATGAAGGCGCTGGAATAGAAACGATCTTGTCTTGTGGGTGCGCACCAACTCGGCCCCAAACGCTAAACGTTGTAATGCCTAGCTCGAAGCATCTGAGCTCCCAGCCTGGCGGGATTACGAAAGACGCCGTGAATCCATCCCTGGAGGCTTGACGATAACATCCCTGTTATCGACACTTTCTCCACCCCGCCAGGCTATGCGCTCAGCCGGCAACACGGTGTTGCAGGGTTTGCTGTCCAAGGTCAAAAGCAAAAGATGTGCGTCCCAACCTCCTGCTATTCCGGCAGCTCAAATCTCGTCATTCCAGCGACGGCAGGAATCCATTTTGACTTTCGCATAGGCCAGAGCAAACCAGCCAATCAGAGGCTGAGAGGCCGGTTCGATGCCTTGATGAACTCTTTCTTCAGCTCTTCGAAAGTGTGAACCGCCGGGAATTGCGGGAACTCGGCGATAACGTTATCCGGTGCGTGAAACAGGATGCCGGCATGAGCCTCTGACAGCATGGTAGTGTCGTTGTAGGAATCACCTGCAGCAATCACCCGGTAGTACAGACTTTTGAATGCCAATACCGACTGACGCTTGGGATCTTTCTGACGTAGCTGATAATCCACGACGCGGTCGTTTTCGTCGGTTATCAAGCGGTGACACAGTAGCGTTGGAAAACCAAGCTGACGCATCAGTGGCTGGGAAAACTCGTAGAAGGTATCGGACAGAATCACCACCTGGAAGCGTTCGCGTAGCCAGTCGACAAACTCCGGTGCACCATCCAGCGGCTTCAGGGTTCCGATTACCTCCTGAATGTCGCCCAACTTGAGACCATGTTCATCGAGAATACGCAGACGTTGCTTCATCAACACGTCGTAATCAGGAATATCCCGGGTTGTTGCGCGCAGTTCGGCAATACCGGTTTTTTCAGCGAAAGCGATCCAGATTTCTGGAACCAGAACACCTTCGAGATCTAAGCAGGCAATTTCCACAGGTTACTCCGTGTCGGCAAGAAGAAAATGAGCAGTCGAGTTGGCGCAACAATCTACCTTTTGTCCCACCCGCGCGCAATGGCGACTGACCAGAAGGCCCATTCTTCATAGCTATAAAGCATAAAACTATAACTAAATAAAAGAGGATGGACTAAGGCGGCTTTGTTAGACTTCATCCCATAACGGCCGCCAGCAAAGACCGGCGCCCTGCCCCGGAGAGCCCGATGTCCCAAGAACACTTCAATGTTGAACAATTGGCCGCAGATTACGACGGCAAATCCCCCCAGCAAATACTGCAGCTAGCCCTCGAGCATTTTGACGACCTCTGGCTGTCATTCAGCGGCGCCGACGATATCGTCGTGCTGGATATGGCCTGGAAGATCAACCCGGATATTCGCGTCTTTACCCTGGATACCGGACGGCTGCACCCGGAGACTTACCGCTTCCTCGAACAGGTACGTAAGCACTACGGCATACAGATCGAAGTACTCTCCCCTGACAACCAGGCTCTGGAAGCCTATGTCACGAAAAAAGGCCTGTTCGATTTCTATGAAAATGGACATGGTGAGTGCTGTGGAATCCGCAAGATCGCACCGCTGCGTCGCAAGCTGTCAGGCGTCGACGCCTGGATCACCGGCCAGCGCAAGGATCAGAGCCCAACGCGAACCAATGTCCCTGTCATTGAATTGGATAGCGCATTTAGCACGCCGGAACGCTCGCTGATCAAATTCAATCCCCTGGCCAACTTCACCAGCGAGGATGTGTGGAATTACATCCGCATGCTGGAGATCCCCTACAACAGCCTGCATGAACGCGGCTTTATCAGTATTGGCTGCGAACCGTGCACCCGCCCGGTATTACCCAATCAGCACGAGCGCGAAGGCCGCTGGTGGTGGGAAGAAGCCACGCAGAAAGAATGTGGGTTGCACGGCGGGAATCTCATAGCCAAATCATAACGGCAACGATCTAGCTACAAGCCGCAGGCTTCAATGCTCCGGCAACTCCACATCGGCAAACAGATCATCAAGTTCCTGCTTGCCGTGGCACAGCAGCGCCTGATCCACCCGTTCACGGGTCAGATGAGGTGCGAAAGCTTCAACAAAGGAGTACATGAAGCCGCGTAGAAAGGTACCGCGGCGAAAGCCAATCTTGGTCACACTGGCCTCGAACAGATGGCTGGCGTCGAGGACGACCAGATCCTCGTCTACCTGGGAGTCAACCGCCATCTTGGCGACAATTCCCACGCCTAATCCCAGGCGAACGTAGGTTTTGAGAACGTCTGCATCTGCTGCAGTGAATACCACCTTGGGGCTCAGGCCGCGGTTGCTGAAGGCTTCATCAAGCTTTGAGCGGCCAGTGAACCCAAACACATAGGTCACCAGCGGAAACTCCGCCAGTGCTTCGAGCGTCAGGGGGCCCACCCTGGTCAGCGGATGCCCCTTGGGCACAATTACGCAGCGGTTCCAGCGGTAGCACGGCATCATCACCATGTCCGAAAACAGCTCCAGCGCCTCAGTCGCGATGGCAAAATCGGCCGTGCCGTTGACCGTCATCTCGCAGATCTGAATCGGCGTGCCCTGATGCATGTGCAGTGAGACGTCGGGATAACTCTTGATGAATCGACTGATAATGGGCGGCAGCGCATAACGGGCCTGGGTGTGGGTAGTGGCAATCGTCAGGTTGCCGCGTCGCTCGTTGCTGAATTCCTGGGCTATCTGCTTGATGCTGTCGACCTTGCGCAGAATCTCGCCCGCAGTCTGGATAATACGTTCGCCGGCCGGTGTTATACGCGTCAGGTGTTTACCACTCCGGGAAAAAACCTCAACACCCAGCTCGTCCTCCAGAAGCCTGATCTGCTTGCTGATACCTGGCTGTGATGTGTAGAGACTTTGCGCTGTGGCGGATACGTTGAGGTCGTGATGGGCCACTTCCCAGATATAGCGAAGTTGCTGCAGCTTCATTGGTGCCTTCCCCTGTCGAATCCGCCTGTTCTGTAAAACACCGGCTTTTTATAAATAACAACCGCTCATATAACCATAATAGCTTGTTGTTAGCTCAGGTTAGACCATTCAATGCGAAAAAGGCGGCACGGTTTGCAAAAAAATACTCGCCTTGAGTCAGGCACCGGGCTTGGGTGTACGATTGCTCACACCGTGGGGTACGTGCCCTGTAGGCACCACGCCAACCGCACTCAGGCAATGACCTTCCTGATCATCAAAAAACAGATCCGCTCCAAAGGCGCGCAGAAACTCGGATTTATCCAGACCACCGAGAAAGAGTGACTCGTCCAGCCGGACATCCCACTCCCGCAGGGTACGAATAACGCGTTCATGGGCTGGTGCACTGCGAGCGGTAAACAAAGCCGTACGAATGGGACAATCGCTGTTGGAAAACTCGCGCTGAATACGACTCAACGCAGCGAGAAATCCCTTGAAAGGACCACCTCCAAGCGCCTCTTTTGCAGCAGCCTGCTCACTGGCCTGAAAAGCCTCGAGACCATCGCGCTGGAAGATCTGCTCCGATTCATCCGAGAAGAGCACCGCATCCCCATCGAAGGCAATTCGCAGCTCATCTCTCTCCGCGCGGCGGTGCTTGGAAGGCAAGATGGTAGCCGCTGCGAATCCTGCCTCGAGCGTACTACGAACATCCTCGGCATGGGTCGATAAAAACAGCTGGCTACCGAAAGCGGGAATGTAGGCAAACGGACTGCGTCCGCCAGCAAAGGCCGCGCGGGTAATGCTCAGCCCGTAATGCTGGATCGAATTGAACACACGCAGCCCTGTATCAGCACTGTTGCGCGACAAGAGGACGACCTCCACGCGACTCTCGCCCTCAAGCAGATTATTGATGTGCAGAAGCTTCTGTACCAGTACGAAAGCCTCCCCCTGCTCGAGGGGAATGTCTTCGCGTTCGATCTGGTATTGCCGGTAGGCTTCAAGCCCCTCTTGCTCATACACCTGGTGACTGTCATCCAGGTCAAACAGAGCCCTTGAAGAAATGGCTATCACCAGCTTTTCGCCCAGTTTGACCGGCATGCCCTGCCCCTATTCGGTTTGCATGTAGCTATCCTGCACGAACTGCAGCATGTTCAACAAGGCCGAGATTCTGGGCATGCTGAATCCTGCCGCAGTGCCAAGCCTCAAGGCTTCTCCGTAGAGGCTGTCGAGCTCCATCGGACGCTTGTGCAACCAGTCGTGATACATGCTCGGATAGTAATCGGGCATATGCCGGGTAACCTTGAGGAGCTTGGCTGCATAGTCTTCGGGCATGGTGTGGCCGCATGCCTCGGCCGCGCCTACCACCTCTTCCATCAGATCACCGATCAACTGGCGGCTGGCCGGGTTTTTCAGCAGCGCATCAGTACCTGCATCCAGCAGCACCGAAACGCCATTGAACGACGCATTCCAAACCAGTTTCTGCCAGCGGGCCAGGTCGATGTTAGCCATCTCTCGGGCTTCGATACCCGAAGTGCGAAACATTTCTGCGGCCTGCGCAATAATGCCGGCGGCTTCTTCCTCGTTTGCAGATCCGGAGTGATAGCCCAGATCGATCAAGCCGTTGGCCTGATGTTTGACCAGGCCGGGGCCCTCGCGGAATAGACAGACATAGCAAAGCCCACCGATCAGATGAATATGCTCTGGCAAAAGTGGCCGAAGGTGCTCCTCATTATTCAAACCGTTCTGGAAAAGAATAACCTTGGCGCCCTTGGCCGCGGCAGCTGCAATGATCGGAGCCAGATCCGCGTTGCCGGTGGCCTTGGTACCCACCAGGAGCCAGTCGCACGGAGGCATATCGGCTACATCCTGATAGGCCTGGACCGGATTGAGCGTCAGATTGCCGTGAACCATGCTATCGACCGTTATGCCGCGTTCACTGACCGCCGCATATTCACTGCGCAGCAGAAAATGAACATCGTGCCCGGCCCTGGCCAGCATCAAACCATAAAAGCCTCCGATAGCTCCTGTACCAATAACCCCGATGCGTGGTTGTGCATCTTGCATGGCGACCTCTCTTGTTCGACTTATTGAATTCTAGCCCGTCATGGTAATAGCCCCGCAACTATAAAGACAGTCAGCTATGCGACAAACACCCATTAGCTGGCTCAATCGGGGCAATATGCATTGATGGGGTAGCCTGTTCCGCTCTTGTTGATTAAGCTGTCGGCCTACTGATAAAGGCGGCCCGACCGGCAGCCTATATGACCGCTGGAATAGATATGGCCGACTTACCAATTGATGACCTTAACGTTGCCTCCAACGAGGTATTGATCACCCCTGCCCAGCTCAAGGCGAAGATTCCGATGGCGGCCGCATCCGAAGCCACCGTGACCAGCAGCCGGCAGGTAATTCGCGATATTCTCGACGGCAAGGATCACCGGATTTTCATCGTGATCGGCCCCTGCTCGATCCACGACCTGGAAGCAGCCAAGGATTATGCAGAACGCCTCAAGC
Source organism: uncultured Halopseudomonas sp. (assembly GCF_963977355.1). NCBI lineage: Bacteria > Pseudomonadati > Pseudomonadota > Gammaproteobacteria > Pseudomonadales > Pseudomonadaceae > Halopseudomonas > uncultured Halopseudomonas sp. Next base: position 87,076 of record NZ_CAXBOV010000008.1, read on the forward strand.
AACTGGCGGAAGAAGTTGGCGACACCCTGTATCTGGTCATGCGTGTGTATTTTGAAAAGCCCCGTACCACTGTGGGCTGGAAGGGTCTGATCAACGATCCCTACCTCGACGATTCCTTCAAGATCGAGGATGGCTTGCACATTGGGCGACAGCTGTTAAGCGATCTGACGGCCATGGGCTTGCCAACGGCAACCGAAGCACTTGATCCAATATCGCCCCAGTACCTGCAGGACCTGATTTCCTGGTCGGCAATCGGCGCGCGGACGACCGAGTCCCAGACCCACCGCGAAATGTCTTCAGGCCTGTCATCGGCTGTGGGCTTCAAGAACGGCACCGATGGCAGCCTGACGGTGGCCATCAATGCGCTGCAGTCCGTCTCCAGCCCGCACCGCTTCCTGGGCATCAATCAGGACGGTCAGGTGTCGATCGTGACCACCAAGGGCAACCAGTACGGCCACGTCGTATTGCGCGGCGGCAATGGTAAGCCCAACTATGACTCGGTCAGCGTGTCACTGTGCGAGAAGGAGCTTGAAAAAGCAGGAATCGTACCGAACATCATGGTCGACTGCAGTCACGCCAACTCCAACAAGGATCCAGGCCTGCAGCCACTGGTGATGGATAACGTTGCCAATCAGATCCTGGAGGGCAATACCTCCATTATCGGGCTGATGGTCGAGAGCCATATTGGCTGGGGTAACCAATCCATTCCAAAGGATCTCAAGGACCTGCAATACGGTGTTTCCGTCACCGACGCCTGCATTGACTGGGATACCACGGTAGAAAGCGTTCGCAGCATGCATGCCAAGCTGAAAAACATTCTGCCAGGTCGTCAGCGCGGCGCAGAGTAATTATCTGGCTGGATCAGCGAGGCTCGGATGTGCCGCATGGCACTCCGGGCTTAGTTTAAAGCTCGGCCGAGAACAGTCATTGCCAACGTGCCAGACAGGTACACGGGGGCGCGGTATGATTGCCTCTAGACCTTTCAGCCCTGGCGGCTACTAATCTTTTCCTGGCGCTGCATATAACGCTCGACATAGGAGCAGGAGGGAATCACCTGATAGCCTTCTTCCTTGGCAAATTGTAGAGCACGCTCGGTGAGCATGGCGGCAAGACCTTTACCGCGAAGTGCATTGGGTACGTAGGTGCGATAAATATCCAGCGTCTTTCTGCCCAGATCCATATAGGCGAGATAGGCTCGACTACCGTCGATAGTTATGTAGAACTGCTTGTCGCCCTGATCGTGCTGGATCGTTATTTCCTGGTCCATTGTTGTTCTCCCCGGCAGTAAAATAACTGCAAACCTTATTGACCCGCGGCAGCGTTATAAATTCACTGCCGTGGTCAATTCGTTTCACGCGGGTGGCGTTACTCCCACCCCGAGCGCCATCAGCAACGCGATGGACGCCAGACAGGCTATCACTGGTATTGCTACCGTGACCATGAACATATCCTTGTACGCCTCACGGTGCGTCAGACCCATGATCATGAAGGTTGCGATAACCGCACCACAGTGTGGCAGTGAATCCAGACCGCCCGATGCAATCGCGGCAATACGGTGAAGGATTTCCGGTTCAATACCCATTTCCAGGTACTGCGGCGCCAGAGTTTGCATGAATATCTGCAAACCACCGGAAGACGATCCAACAATGGCCGATACTACACTCGCCGAAGCAAATACCGATAACAGCGGTGGCAGGTCGGCGTTGAGGATCCATTGGGCAAATTGGCTGAAGCCGGCTGTCTGGGTAACCACACCACCAAAGCCAATCACGGCAGCAGTATTGATCAGCGGCATGATGGAGTCCTCTGCACCCTGACCAAACACCTCAACCATCTTGCGGCGCATGGAGGGAAAAAGGACCACGCAGGTGAGAGAGCCAAGAATCAGCGCCATACTTGGCCAGATGATCGGCTGAGCCTGACTGAAGACCAGCAGGGACGCCAGAGCACTGTCACTTTGCGACCAGTCGGCCAGGGAAATAATCAGACGTGGCAGCATGATTGTGCCGAGCACTACCGCCATCGGCACCAAAGACATTTTCCATGAAGGAACGTTATCCAGATCGCCAGCCAACTGCTCCATCCGGCGGTCCTGAGCATTCTCGACAAACCCTTCGCCATTGGCACGGGCCAGGCGCCAGCCGCGTTCTACATACCACATGCCCAGACCACCCATGATCAATGCAGCAAACAGACCGATCCAGCCCCCTGCGAACAGGTCAGTGCCCAACGAGCTGGCAGAGATGACGTTGTGAATGGAAGGCGTACCCGGTAACGCAGTCATGGTAAAGGTACCAGCACCAACAGACGTTGCCGCGGCCCAAAGACGTTTTGGCAAGTTGGCTTCACGCATCAAGGTGATGCCCAGCGGATACATGGTAAAGACCACGACAAAAACCACCACGCCACCATATGTCAGCAGAGCGCAGACAATCATGCCCACCAGAAGAGTGTGTTTAACACCAAGGCTTCGGGTTATGGCCAAGGAGATACTCTTGGCCGCCTGGCTGGTTGCCATGGCCTTACCGAAGATTGCTCCACAAAGAAACAGCAGGAAAAAACGCCCGGCAAAGCTGAACGCACCCAATGAGCCAGACGGATAGTATTCAAGCAAGGTACGGGGTATCAGCAAACCATTGGTAACTGCCACCACCAGTGCGCAGACCAAAGACGCGATAAAGATATTGATTCCACGCATGGCCATGTAAATCAGTAGCGCAAGGCCGGCCAGCAGTCCCAGATTTCCCAGCATAGGAAGCGTTCCTTTGTAGTTATAGATTGGCTCGCGACACAATACCGTAGCTACCGGACATTACAACTGTGCGCATGCACTCTTCCATGCGCTGAATAACAGACCTGTCAGGTGGTTTATGGCGCTGGAGTTTCGTTTTCCATGGTTGCTGCTAGACTCAAAACCGCCACAAGGCAGAATTTTTTACCGGTCTAGATTACCAAGGGGATATTTATGAAAAACATATTGAAAGTATCAGCCATTTCACTAGCTGCATTGCTGGCAGTCGGTTGCAGCACCAACGAACATCAGCACCAGCAAATGGAATCACGGGTTGCAGCCGCTGAGTCGTCGGTTGCACGCGCCCAGGCACGCGCTAACGAGGCTTATAGCATGGCAGAAGAAGCCATGGCTGCAGCACAGCGCGCTGATCGCAAGGCCGAAGAAGCCAACGAGCGCGCCCGCCGCATGCTCGAACGCGCCAGCCGCAAGTAAGCCCGTTCTGTCCAATCCAGGTATTCCGGCGCTCGGTCGCCGGAATGCTTTGATTCACGCCATCGCAACGCACGCCGACTAGTAATTCCTGCTGTTTCACTGGGTGGTAATCACCAGTAACTTTGAACCTGATCGACCTCTGGCTGATACTGCATCGCTGTTCCAATCAGAACGGGGATACCCGCCTCCGCGAATACTGCATCCCTGATCGCCTGCCAGTCCAGACGCACCCCTGCAGTAACATCGCTTCGCTGCGCGAGCAATTGCTGTATCGCTGCCTGGCGATCCAGAGTTGAGGGCAACCCGTGCTCATCCAGGGGCGTATGAGCTTCAAGATACAGATCACCCCTGCCGTCGAGTCCCAGCTTGAACGGCTGATTGACGATGCGCACGGACGTATTCAGCGGGATCTGCGGAAACAGCTGGGTAATGTCCTCATTGCGCATGCGAAAACAGCCATGGCTTACCCGCATGCCGATACCGAACTTTCTGTTGGTGCCGTGAATGACATATCCGCTCATGGCCAGATTCATCTTGAAGGGCCCCATCGGATTATCCGGACCCGGCGGCACTACCGCAGGAAGTATGTCGCCCTCGGCGGCATGCTCATCCCGGATGGACTGAGGTGGGTACCACGACGGATTGGCCTCCTTGCGCAAAACCCGAGTTTCGCCAATGGGTGAGGACCAACCCTCCCGGCCTATACCAACAGGAAAAGTCAGGACCTTACCGCCCTCGGGAGGGAAATAGTACAGCCGGTACTCCGGCAGGTTGATCACAATACCGGTGCGCGGTACGACAGGGAGTACGTGCAAGCCGGGCATCCGTATTTCTGCCCCTTCACCCGGCAGCCAGGGGTCGAGTGAAGGATTTGCCGCGATCATTTCAAGATAACCAAAGCCATGCTCGCCACCCAGACTCGCAAAGGTGTCCTCATAACTGGCTGTGACGGTGTAAACCTCGCCTACCAATTCCTGACTCTCACCTTGCAGGGGGTATTCAAAGGCCGCCAGGGGCCCTGCGCTACAGGCGAGCGACGCCAATACACCGCAGCTTACCTGCCTGATACGGGAAAACAGAGCGCTACGCATGTCAGTCTCCCTGGACAACGTTCAGATCTATTTGACGAAACTGGTCAGCAGTGTCGCCCGATCCGGGGTTTGCTGCTCGCCCGGAGCCTGCTCTAGCAATACGCTGCGAGCGAGCATGGGCAAGGCATTCGGGGCACAGTTGCGGCACAAGAGCGCGCACCAACTCGGAAAAAACCGGTCTAGCGGGCAGCAAGTCCCCGCAAAGAGTTCGTTCTATCGGAATATCCAGACGTAGATTGATATCCACCAGGTGGGTATGCCAGGGATCGCCAATGAACAGATCATGTTGTTCCTCGCGTTCGACTACGCACCATCTTCTGGCCATCCAGCTTGCTGTCAAAACCTGTCTCCTGCAGTACTAAATGGCTTCGGTGCCGCCGCTTGGCGACAGCGTAATTAACGTGCATCCAACCAGGCTTCGATCGGGGGCCATGCATTATCCAGAATACGCTCCTGCGCCTTAGCCGTTGGATGGATCCCATCAGCCTGCATCAATGTCCTGTCAGGTTCACCAGCAATCCCGACGAGCAAAAAAGGAACCAGTGGGACATCGTGCTTCTCACTCACATCGACGAAGACCTGCGCGAACGCCTGGGTAAAGCGCAAACCGTAGTTCGGCGGCAATTGCATGCCCAACAGGAGGACATCCGCACCGGAGGTCTGAGCCTGTTCGACCATCACCGAAAGATTCTGTTGCATATTGGCCGGCCGCATTCCGCGGAGCCCATCGTTGCCACCCAATTCTATCACTACCAGATCAGGCTCATGGCGCTCCAACAGGCGTGGCAGGCGGGCCAGCCCCCCTGCTGTAGTATCACCACTCACGGACGCATTTATCACCGGGAGAGACTCTCCCCTGGCCTCCATACGCTGTTCAAGCAGAGATACCCAGCCATCGCTGATTTCCAGACCGAAAGCGGCGCTGATACTATCCCCGACTATCAATATCCCCTCAGCACTCACAGGCCAAGCCAGAGAGCTCAAAAGCACGATTGCCAGGTATTTTCTAATGACCCTAATCAAAAGGCAGATCCCATGTCAGACAGCGTGATCGTTGCTAGCCACCTTAGCAAAGTCGTCAGTAGTCAGGAAGCGACATTGACCATCCTCGACAATGTAAGCCTGGCAATTGCCAAGGGCAGCAGCGTAGCCATTGTGGGTGCTTCAGGGTCCGGCAAGTCCACCTTGTTGAGTCTTCTTGCAGGGTTGGACCTACCCAGCAGTGGCGAGGTGCATCTGGCAGGCAAGAACCTGAGTGAACTCGACGAAGACCAGCGGGCAGAACTGCGCGCGGACCACGTCGGCTTTGTGTTTCAGTCGTTCCAGTTGCTCGATAGCCTGACCGCCCTTGAGAACGTCATGCTGCCCCTGGAGCTGCATGGTCGCCGCGATGCCCGCCAGCGCGCTGCCGACTTACTCGAACGCGTAGGGCTTGGCGCACGACTGACACACTATCCGCGTCAGCTCTCCGGTGGCGAACAGCAACGGGTAGCCATCGCCAGAGCCTTTGCCAGCGAACCGGACATCCTGTTTGCCGACGAACCGACCGGCAACCTGGACGCCGTGACTGGTCAACATATCACCGACCTGCTGTTCGACCTCAACCGCGAGCAGCACACCACACTGGTCATGGTTACCCATGATCAGCGTCTCGCTGAGCGCTGCCAGAGCGCATTGCAACTGGAAGCCGGACGCTTGCTGGAGCCCACGCAATGAAAAACGGCACCTGGTCCCTGGCCACGCGCCTGCTGGCCCGTGAATGGCGCGCAGGGGAGCTGCGCGTGCTGGTCATGGCGTTGATTATTGCCGTACTGGTGAGCACCGCGATCAGCTTCTTCACTGACCGATTGCAACGGGGCATGGTCAGCCGGGCCGCCGAATTTCTGGGCGCCGATATGGTGGTGTCCTCCCGTGCACCGCTACCCGAAGCCTTTTTGCAAAGGGCTCTGGATGATGGCCTGTCCCATGTGGACGTGGTCGAATTCAACAGCATGATGAGCGGTGCGGTGGAGATCCAGCTCTCCAGCGTCAAGGCTGTAGGCACAGGCTATCCATTGAAGGGCCAGGTACGGGTAGCTGATGAAATGTTCGGTGCCGAACGCGTCGTCAATACCATTCCAGCTCCCGGCGAAGTCTGGATCGAACCCCGGCTTGCCGCCCAGCTCGCCCTCAAGACCGGCGACAGGCTGGATGTGGGTATGGCCAGCATGAGCATCAGTGCGATGCTGACCTACGAGCCCGACAGGGCCGGAGATTTCTACAGCCTGACGCCGCGTGTGCTGATGAATCTGGCTGATCTTGAGGAAACCGCCGTAGTCCAGCCGGGTAGTCGCGTGCGTTACCGCCTGCTCCTGAGCGGTCCCGAGGGAGCACTGCAAGGCTACGCCGACTGGTTGCGGCCGCAGCTTGAAGACAACCAACAACTGACCACTGTGGCTGATGATAACCAGCAGATCGGCAGCGCCCTGGATCGGGCTGCGCAGTTTCTGGGTCTGGCAAGCATTGCTGCCGTTGTACTGTCCGGTGTTGCTGTAGCCCTGTCTGCCAGTCGATTCGCCACGCGCCATTTCGATACCAGTGCGTTGCTGCGTTGCCTGGGCGCGAGCCGACGCCGGGTGATGTCGATCTTTCTGATACAGCTGGCCTGCCTTGGCCTGGTTGCCACGCTCATCGGGCTCGCTCTGGGCTGGGTCATGCAATGGGGACTGGTGCAGCTATTGCGCGAACTACTACCGCCGGATCTACCGGGCGTGGGCCTGAAACCTCTACTGGTCGGCGGCGCTACCGGTCTGATCGCACTGGCTGGCTTTGCCCTGCCCCCTCTTATACGACTGGGCCAGGTAGCACCGCTGCGGGTGCTGCGTCGCGATCTGGCGCCACTTCCGAGCAGTGGCTGGCTGATCTACGGCCTGGCACTAGGCGGATTGAGCCTGCTGATGTGGCAGTTCACCGGGAATCTGCGCATAACCCTCGCGGTAGTCTTCGGCGGCGCTCTTGCCGCGCTATTGCTGGGTCTGGTGGCCTGGGCGCTGCTGCGCGTATCCGGCAACCGGCTGCGTAATGCCGGCCTTGCCTGGCGCCTGGGCAGTGGCCAGCTTCTCAAGCAGCCTATTGCTGCCGCCGGCCAGATACTTGCGTTCGGTCTTATATTGATGTCGATGGTGGTGGTTCTGATCCTGCGCACTGAATTGCTCGATACCTGGCAACAGCAACTACCCGAGGACACCCCCAACCACTTCGCGCTGAATATCATGCCAGCCGAGCAGGCCGAATTCACCGCGGCTCTGGAACGTATCGGTGCGATTAGCGCCCCGCTATACCCGGTAACTCCGGGGCGTTTGACCGAAATCAATGGTCAGCCAGTTCGTGAGCTGGTGACCAAGGAAAGCCAGGGCGAGCGTGCTATCAGCCGGGACCTGAGCCTAACCTGGTCAGCCACCATGGCCGCAGACAACAACCTTCTGGCCGGCGAATGGTGGCCGGAGCCGCTGCCCGAGGATGAGTCGTTGATCTCAATTGAATCGGGTCTGGCCGACAGCCTTGGCGTAGAAGTGGGTGATGTGCTGAGCTTCGTGATTGCGGGTCAGGTGCTGGATGCCCGCGTGCGGAATATTCGGGAAGTAAACTGGGACAACTTTACCCCCAACTTCTACGTTATCTTCTCACCCGGCAGCCTGGACTCTATGCCAGCAACCTTGCTCACCAGCTTCAGTCTGCCAACGGAAAAACGCGCAGAGCTGCGCGATCTGGCAAGGGCCTTCCCGGCCATGACCTTGCTGGAAGTCGAGGCGCTGCTCAAACAGATTCGCGATATTCTCGCCCAGGTCACGCTGGCGGTGGAGTACGTCATGGTATTTGTCCTGCTGGCAGGCTTTACGGTGTTGTTCGCCGCGCTTCAATCGACCCTGGATAGTCGTCTTTATGAGGGAGCTCTGCTACGCACGCTGGGGGCACGCAAGGGGCTGCTGCGACAGGCCAACCGCCTGGAGTTCGCCCTGCTGGGTTCCCTGGCCGGCATTATGGCGATTGTCGCTGCGGAGCTGATTACCTGGCTACTATATCGCTTCGCGCTGAATCTGGACTGGTCACCGCATTATCTGTTCTGGGTGTTGGTGCCCTTGAGCGGTGCAGTTCTTATCGGTGTCGCAGGTGCACTGGGAACCCGGGCTGTGGTGCGGGAAAGTCCGATGCGCCTGATCAACCGCGGGAGCTAGGCGGTGTAGTCGATCGCATTGATAACCCAACCCATCTCGCCCTCGGGGGTGACCACCACCACTTCATCCCCGACCGACTTGCCCAGTAAGGCGCGCGCCATGGGCGAGTCGATCGAGATGTAATCCTTGCGGCCGAAGATTTCATCGTAGCCCACTACGCGAAAGCGCCTCGCATCCCCATCATCGCTTTCAACCTCCACCCAGGCACCGAAGAAAACCCGTCCGTCCTGCTCGGCCCTGTGCTCGACAACCTTCAGGTCCTCGATACGCTTGCGTAAATAACGCACCCGTCGGTCGATTTCGCGGAGCAACTTCTTGTTGTACTGGTAATCCGCATTTTCACTGCGATCACCGAGCGAAGCTGCCCAGGTTACCTTGCGTGTGGTGTCCGGCCTCTTCTCTCGCCAAAGGTAATCCAGCTCTTCCTTCAAGCGCGCATAGCCTTCAACCGTTATCAGACGTGTTGTCAATGGGTCCGCCTCTGTTCTGCCGGTGATCCGCAACCGCGATCGCACCAAAAAAGGGAATTGCTTCGCCCTGCGCACCTTGATGGACCAGGCATCCGCTTCATCCAACCAGTCACAGCCCTGCACTCATATCCATTGTCCGGAGCGACCGCGCAGTCGCTTGATTCTCCCGGAGGCCTGCTATGCCTCGCCCTGAGAGATGTACAGGACAGAGTCGTCATTCGCGATTGCCGACAGAAAAGTCAAATGGCACACAACTTGCTCGTGATGAGATATTCCTGGCCGACTATCCGGCCAGACTCACCCGGCGGTCAATGGCGGCCTTCACCGGGATGGTGAACCTGGCAGCGTAGTCAGACCCTCACTCACTGTAAACAACCCATGAATATCAGGCAAAGGCGCCTGGAGCTGATCAGCAGCTTCAGGCGCTTTTTTTTGTTTTGGGCCTTTGCCAACGGCAACGGCTCCGACGGAGGAAAAGCTATGAGCTCCAGCAAACAGTCAGCCAGCAAGGAGACCCTGGTCATCATCGGCAACGGCATGGTCGGTCACCACTGTGTCGAGCAGTTGATCGAGCGCGGCGCTCTCGACCGCTACGAACTGCACGTGTTTGGCGAGGAACATCATCGTGCCTACGACCGGGTCCATCTGTCCGAGTATTTTGGTGGACGTGACGCCGAATCCCTGGCCCTGTGTGACTCCAAACTCTATGCAACCCATGGTGTGGAGCTGCACCTTGGCGTTCAGGTGGTGGATATCGACCGCGAGCACAAGGAAGTGATCACTGGTAATGGACGTCAGACCTATGATCGTTTGATCCTCGCAACCGGCTCCTACCCCTTCGTCCCCCCCATTACTGGCGCCGAGGGCAACTCTCGTCTGGTATATCGCACTCTGGAAGACCTCGACGGGATCCGCGCAGCCGCTGCCGGTGCGCGTCGGGGTGTTGTGGTCGGAGGCGGCTTACTGGGTCTTGAGGCGGGTAATGCGCTCAAGTCCCTTGGGCTGGAAGCCCATGTGGTCGAGTTTGCGCCACGTCTGATGCCGGTGCAGCTGGATGACCAGGGAGGCGCTGCACTCCGGGCGCAGATCGAATCCCTGGGCGTCGGTGTTCACCTGGGCTGCGCTACTGAAGAAATCGTCAATGGCGATGAGTACCGTTACCGTATGAACTTCAAGGGTGGCGAGTTTCTGGAAACCGACCTGATCGTTTTCTCCGCGGGCATTCGCCCACAGGACACGCTGGGGCGCAACGCCGGCCTTGAGCTTGGTCCGCGTGGCGGCATTGCAATCGACAACGATTACCGCACCAGTGATCATGCGATATTTGCCATCGGCGAATGCGCGGCCTGGAACGGCACCTGTTTCGGCCTGGTCGCGCCAGGCTACAGCATGGCGCGCAATCTTGCCCTGCAACTGACAGATGAGCCCCATGAATCCTTTGCCGGCGCAGACATGTCAACCAAGCTCAAGTTGCTAGGCGTTGATGTCGGCTCGATTGGCGATGCCCACGCGGCTACAGAAGGCGCAAAGAGCTACCGCTTCATCGACGAAGCCAACTCAAGCTACCGTCGACTGGTGGTTTCCGCAGATGGCAAGAAGGTGTTGGGCGCCGTGCTGGTCGGTGACAATAGCTACTACGACACCCTGCTGCAGTACTGTCAGAACGGCATAGATCTACCCAAGGACCCAGCCAGCCTGATTCTGCCGCAAGGCGATGGTGCACCCACATTGGGTGCCGACGCGCTGCCCGACACCGCAACCATCTGCTCCTGCCACAACGTCAGCAAGGGTGCAATCTGCTGCTCGATAGATGCCGGCTGCACCGATCTCGGTGAACTGAAGGCAACCACCAAGGCCGGCACCGGTTGCGGCGGTTGCAGCGCCCTGCTCAAGCAGGTGTTTGAACATGAACTCAGTGCCCGTGGTGTCGAGGTGGACAAAAGCCTGTGCGAGCATTTTGCCCATACACGACAGGAGCTTTACGGGATTGTCCGAGTCGAGGGCATTACTCGCTTCGATGATCTCCTTACCAGGTACGGTCGCGGCCACACTGGATGCGATATCTGCAAGCCGGCTGTGGCATCCATACTCGCCTCCTGCTGGAACGAACCGATCACCGACCCATTGCTGATACCCCTGCAGGATACCAACGACACTTTCATGGCCAACATGCAGAAGAACGGCACCTATTCTGTAGTCCCCCGTGTGGCTGGTGGTGAGATTACCCCCGACAAGTTGATTGCCCTCGGCGCGGTAGCGAAGAAATACGACCTCTATACCAAAATCACCGGTGGCCAACGCATCGACCTGTTCGGCGCACAATTACACGAGCTGCCGGAGATCTGGTCCGAGCTGATCGATGCCGGATTCGAAACCGGCCATGCCTACGGCAAGTCACTGCGCACGGTAAAATCCTGCGTCGGCAGCACCTGGTGCCGCTACGGTGTGCAGGACAGCGTCGGCATGGCTATTGTTCTGGAGGACCGCTACAAGGGGCTGCGTTCCCCGCACAAGATCAAGTTCGGCGTGTCCGGCTGTACCCGCGAATGCGCCGAGGCACAGAGCAAGGATATTGGCGTTATCGCCACGGAAAACGGCTGGAACCTTTATGTGTCGGGCAACGGCGGCATGCGTCCGCGCCACGCGGAGTTGTTCGCCACCGATCTGGATGACGCGACCCTGATTCGCTATATCGATCGCTACCTGATGTTCTACGCGCGTACCGCCGACCGCCTGCAACGCACCTCCGTGTGGCGCGAAAGTCTGGAGGGCGGGCTCGACTATCTCAAGGATGTGATCATTGAAGACAGCCTGGGCCTGGCCACAGAGCTCGAGACGCAGATGCAACTGGTGATCGACCGCTATGAATGCGAATGGGCCAACGCCCTGAAAGATCCAGAGAAGCTCAAGCGCTTTCGTACCTTCGTCAACGATGAGCGCGGCGATCCAGATATCCACTTCGTCAAGGAACGCGGTCAGAACAGACCAGCCATGGCCTCCGAACTGCACCTGATACCCGTCACCGAGGAGGTTATCTGATGACACAAACCAGCAGCATTAAAACAGCATCTTACGCAGGCCAATGGCTGGCCGTGTGCAGCCGAACCGATCTGGTCGCCAACTCGGGGGTCGTCGCCTGGCTGGACGGTAACCAGATCGCCCTTTTTTATCTGCCGCGCACCGATCAGGGTGAGCAGGTATTTGCGCTGGAAAATTGTGACCCCAAGTCAGGCGCCAATGTGATTGGCCGGGGTATCGTCGGCCATCTCAATGGCGCGCTGGTAATCGCCTCCCCCCTGTACAAGCAGCATTTTCGTCTGGAAGACGGCGCTTGCCTGGAGTATCCGGAACAGCAACTAAGAGTGTGGCCGGCTCGAATCAGCAGTGACACCGTCGAGATTCAGATCACGCCCTGACAGGCCCTCCCTCAGCTGGATCCCCAAGCGCTCAAGCGCTATCGAGAAGAACTCGAGCTCGCCTACGACCTGGGCCAACCTGCCCAGGCGTTCTTCGCTGCCCTGCAACCAATTTTCCGGCCCCTGCGTATCGCCAACCACCCTCCAATAATTCACCGAAGCGGAACCGTCGCACATATGTTGAAGGCGGTGGTTATCATTTGCCCAGAAAAGGATTAGCATCGCCTGACTTGCTGTCGAGACACATACGTCATCGACCATGCAAAAAAAAAACAATAAGAATGGGACACATCAATGGACATTGCCCCACCTGACAGTGGCCCCGACCACACCCCCGGCAAAGATGCCTCAGGCGCCGGCACCCGTGCTGATCAGACTCTGCGTAAACGCCGACTGGGTATGTCATTCACCACATACCTGGCTACATTCCTCGTGGTTCTGCTGTTTGCCTACCAGGGTCTGGTTCCGTTAGAGATCGCCATTCACTTTCTGCTGTTCAGTCTGGTGGTCAACGGCCTGATCTGGATCGTCATTCATCTGAATCTCAATCTGAAACTTCGTGATCCGAGCATGACCATGTTGCAGATCACCCTCAGCCAATGGCCTGCGCTCTGGCTGATGTTCTTCCTGGAAGCCGGTCAGGCCCGGGCGATTTTCCTGCTTATCACGGTAGTCCCGTTGCTCTACGGAATTCTGGCTCTCAAGGTCAGGGATTTTGTCTGGGTGAGTGTTATTTTCTTTGTCCAGTATTGCTTTCTGCATCTGGCCTTGTGGCAGTGGCGACCCCAGGTCCTGGAGCCCAGTCTGGAGCTGGTACAGATATTCGTCTTTGTTATGGTGCTAGCCGAGGTAGCTCTGATCGGCGGCTTCATCAGCGGCCTGCGCGACAAGGTAAGACAGCGTAACCATGAACTCAAAGAGGCCATGGAGCGTATTCAGCAACTGGTCAATATTGACGAGCTGACCGGTGTCTACAATCGTCGGCGTATCGTTCAGGCGCTCTCGGACGAGTCCAACCGATGTCGTCGCAGCCCTGCAGCCTTCAGCCTGGGCATCATGGACGTTGATCACTTTAAGGAGGTCAACGACACCTACGGACACCAGGCCGGTGACGAAATCCTCCGTGAGCTAGCCAAAGCAGTCGTCGGCGAGCTGCGAGCCATCGACAGTTTCGGGCGCTATGGCGGAGAGGAGTTTCTGCTGGTTCTGCCACAAACCGCCCTGACCGGAGCACGCATAAAGTCGGAGAGACTCTGCCAAGCAATTAAAGAGTTACGTTTCAAAGGGCTACCCAGCGACTTCAGCATAAGCGTATCTATCGGCGTGGCGGAGGCATTCCCCGAGGAAAGTACCGACGAAACGCTGGCGCGGGCGGACCGCGCTCTTTATGCAGCCAAGGGAAACGGCAGGAACCAGGTGGTCTGCTGCAGCGCTATCAATCCAGCAGATATGGCAAGTCCGCCTAATCTTGAGGACTGAGTACAGCTGCCCATGAACTGCGCTAGTATTGTTTCATCAATACAGCAAGGTACCCGCCATGAGCACCAGCAAGACGTCACCTGCCACTGCCCGTCTGGACAAAATACTGGCCGATGCAAAGCAGAGTCGCGAAAGTGGTTATCGTGAAAAAGCGCTGAAGATGTATCCCTGGATATGTGGTCGCTGCGCCCGTGAGTTCAGTGGTAAACGGGTCAGCGAGCTGACCGTACACCACCGTGATCACAATCACGACAACAACCCTCAGGATGGTTCCAACTGGGAACTGTTATGTCTTTATTGTCACGACAATGAGCATGCGCGCTACACCGACCAGCAGTACTTCAGCGAAGGCTCCACCGCCAGCCAGCAAGGCCCCCAGTCAAGTCACAAGGCATTTGCCGGCCTGGCAGATCTGCTCAAGAACAAATCCTGACATCTGTTCAGTTGCGACCGTGGGGGAGCGTCAGATCCAGGCCATCGCCAATCGGTACGATGCGCGTGGGGTTGATAGTGTCGTGACTGTAATAGTAATGCTGCTTGATCTGTTCGATGTCTACGGTTTCGGCTACACCCGGGACCTGATATAGCTCACGCAGGTATCCGGTAATGCTCGGATAATCCTCAATACGCCGAATATTGCACTTGAAGTGGCCGTGATACACAGGATCGAAGCGCACCAGCGTGGTAAACAACCGCCAATCAGCTTCGGTGATTCGATCTCCCGCCAGATAGCGGTGCTTACCGAGCACAGCTTCAACCCAGTCGAGCGCGCCGAACAGGGTCACACATTCGTCTTCGTAAACGGACTGACTGGTGGCAAAACCTGTCTTGTAGACCCCATTATTGATCTGGTCATAGACCCGACCGTTGACGCTGTCGATCTCTTCGCGCAGGTTCCGGGGATAAAAATCCTCGGTATTGCCGGTCAGGTCGTCGAAGGCACTGTTGAAGATCCGGATGATATCCGACGACTCGTTATTCACGATCGTTTCTTCCCGCGTGTCCCACAAAACCGGGACCGTTACTCTTCCTGTGAAGTCGGGTCGCGCCCGGGTATACAGCTGGTGGTGGCACTCGTAACCGTAAAGCGGCTCCGGCGGATCATAGGTCCAGCCCTTTTCGAGCATGTGGGGGTGCACCACGCTGACGGGTATATGTTCCTCCAGCTCCTTGAGCTTGCGCATGATCAGCGCCCGGTGTGCCCAAGGGCAAGCCATCGACACATACAGATGATAGCGACCGGACTCCGGCGCGAACCGCCCTTGCGGTTCGATCCAGTCACGAAAGCCCGCATCTTCGCGCACAAACTTGCCGCCGGTACTCTCGGTGTCATACCACTCGTCGTGCCAGATACCCTCAACCAACCTGCCCATACCAGGAACTCCCGTAATTATTGATGCGCAGAGCTTGGCAGCACTATCGACTCCTGACCAGTTACCGAAAAACCTTGCGGCAATTATTCAGGGAAGCGCGTATACTACTCGATCTATTTATTCCCCAAGGTTCACTTCAAGTATGTCCGATACCGCTCCGGCGGCACCTCAGTTCGCCGACTTAGGCCTGCCTGCACCACTCCTCGAGGCGATTACCAGCCTCGGATACGAAACACCCTCCGCCATTCAGGCCGAGGCAATCCCCACACTACTGGCTGGCGAGGACCTGCTCGGCCTGGCACAGACCGGTACTGGCAAGACCGCCGCCTTCGCGCTGCCGGTCCTGGCAGGCATCGACGTCAGCGTGCGCGCTACCCAGGCTCTGATCCTGACGCCCACGCGTGAGCTGGCCCTGCAGGTTGCAGAAGCATTCCAGCGCTATGCCCAGAACATGCGCGGCTTTTCCGTGCTTGCTCTGTACGGCGGCTCGGCCTTTGCACCCCAGTTCAAAGCGCTTGAGCGCGGCGCCCATGTTGTCGTAGCAACACCAGGCCGCCTTACCGACCATATGCGTCGTGGCAGCATCAAGTTCGAGAACATGCGATTCCTGGTGCTCGATGAAGCGGACGAAATGCTCAAGATGGGCTTCGCCGACGATCTCGACGCAGTATTTGAGAAGGTGCCAGAGAAGACCCAGAAGGCGCTCTTTTCAGCGACAATGCCAGCAGGCGTGCGTACCGTTGCCCGCAAGCACATGCGCGAGCCGAAGGAAATCCGCCTGCACAGTGGCGTTAGCAGCAGCCTGGACACTATTACCCAGATCGTCTGGGAAGTATCCAATCATCACAAACTGGATGCGATGACGCGCCTGCTCGAAGTAGAACCTGTAGAAGCAATGATCGTTTTTGTGCGCACCAAGACCGCCAGCATGGAAATTGCCGAGCGTCTTGAAGCCAGGGGTTTTGCCGCTGCCGCATTGAATGGCGACCTCAGCCAGCAACTGCGTGAGCAGGTGGTTGATCGTCTCAAGCGTGGTCTGCTGGACATCGTGGTAGCCACCGATGTGGCCGCACGAGGTCTCGACGTTGAGCGTATTTCCCACGTACTCAACTACGACGTACCCCACGACAGCGAATCCTACGTTCACCGCATCGGCCGTACCGGCCGCGCTGGACGCTCGGGTACCGCCATCCTGTTTGCCACGCCCCGTGAGCGTCGCTTGCTGCACCTGCTGGAAAAGGCCACCGGTCAGAAAATCCAGAGCCAGGCATTGCCCAGCGCCGACGCCGTACGCAGCGGTCGCCTGACCAAGCTCGCTACGCGCATCAATACCGCGCGCGAACAGACCGGCGCGCTGCATGAGAAACTGGTAGCAGACCTGCTCGAGCTGACCAACCTGGAACCGGAAGAGTTGGCAGCGACCCTGCTGGCCATCATGCCCAGTGCCAAAACACTGGTCGAACCCGTCAAGGACCTGCCAACCTCGGCACCTGCCAGCCAGAACGACGGCTACGCCGACCGCGACAGCGGACTGGTGCGCTACAAGGTAAAAGGCGGCCGCTCCA
This sequence comes from uncultured Halopseudomonas sp., assembly GCF_963977355.1. Taxonomy (NCBI): domain Bacteria; kingdom Pseudomonadati; phylum Pseudomonadota; class Gammaproteobacteria; order Pseudomonadales; family Pseudomonadaceae; genus Halopseudomonas; species uncultured Halopseudomonas sp. The sequence goes on from NZ_CAXBOV010000008.1 coordinate 103,910, forward strand.
ATGGCCTCATGCCCAAACCTCTGGTTGATGCTCTTTGGCGTCACGGCGGGCTGCAGCGCCAGCAGATTGGTCATATCAAGCTGTTCAACGAGCACAGTGGTGTGTATCTGCCTGAACTCAGCGAAGCCACACTGGCTAAATTGACTTCAGTCGAGATCAATGGGGTTGCCCTGCAGATCCGTGCCTGGCCCTTGCCGCCTGGCGAATCCGAGCCGCCGACGCGCCCGCGTCCACGCAAGGATTTCGCTGGCAAGCCACGCAGTGCAAAACCCCGCCCGACCAAGTAAGCGTCGTGCAGGACTGGATTGACATCGGCGTCAACCTGACCGACTCCGCCTTCGATAATGATCGTGAGGCGGTCCTCGATCGGGCCTGGCAGGCCGGTGTCAGCCAGATGGTCCTGACCGCCACATCGCTGGCGGTCAGTCACCAGGTACAAGCCCTCTGTAATAAAGACCCCCTGCGTCTATTCTGTACAGCCGGTGTGCACCCACATCAAGCCAGTCAGTGGAATGTCGAGCTGGCTGCAGAGATCCGCACGCTGGCCGCATCCGATTGCGTGCGCGCTATCGGTGAATGTGGGCTCGATTACAACCGGGATTTCTCTCCCCGCACACAGCAAATCAAAGCCCTGGAAGCCCAACTGGAGCTTGCCGCAGACCTTCAGTTGCCAGTGTTTCTGCACGAGCGCGACGCCAGCACGGTTCTAATCGATATGCTCCGGGATTATCGAGACAGAATTCCCGCAGCCGTGGTGCACTGCTTTACCGCAGATCGCGAGGCGCTTTACCCTTATCTTGATCTGGATTTGCATATCGGCATTACCGGCTGGATTTGCGATGAAAGGCGCGGTAGTCATCTTCATTCACTGGTAGGCAGCATTCCCGCGGGCAGATTGATGATCGAGACTGATGCGCCCTGGCTAGTGCCACGCACCCTGCGTCCCAAGCCGAAAAAGGGTCGCAACGAGCCAGCTTTCATTACCGAAGTAGCCATCACTCTGGCGAACTGTCGTAATGAATCCATCGAGCATCTTTCAGCGCATACCACCGCTACTGCAAGACACTTCTTCGGCTTGCCCACCCCTGGAAATAATCCACCCACCGGGATTTGATACATTCCATCGGCTGTTTGTGGATATTCAAGCATGCCCCTTGGCGGCTGCGCGCTAATGAGCCATGATGACTGAAGACATAACAAAGCCAGACGCGGCCCTCGTTCACCGAATGTGCCCGCCGACCTCGGAGTACTCAGCAGATCATGCGTTTTTTCCTTCGCCAGCTTCTTGTTTCTACCACTGCCGTGCTCACCGTAGCCACAGCCGCCTGGGCGGCCGACTCAGGCACATTGCCCTCCACAGTCAAGCAATCCCTTACCGCCGCCAACCTGCCTGCCGACGCCATGTCGATGGCAGCCATACCCCTGGAAGGTCAGGGCATGGCTCAGTTCGTCAACGCCGACAAGATCGTCAATCCAGCTTCGACCATGAAGCTGGTTACTACTTATGCTGCCCTTGAATTACTCGGCCCTACGTACAGCTGGCGCAGCGAGTTACTTGGAACGGGGCCTATCAATAATGGCGTGCTAGAGGGCGATCTGATCTTCCGCGCCAGCGGTGACCCGAAAATGACTATCGAGCGTATGTGGACCCTCTTGCGGGATCTGCGCGCGGCGGGTGTCCGTGAAATTGCTGGTGACCTGGTACTGCAACCCGCTGATATAAGGCTGCCAGCGGATGCAACACCTTTCCCGGATGATGGCAACGACCCGAGCAAGCCTTTTCTGGTTGAACCTGATCCCTTACTGACCAACCTGAAGCTTCTGGTGCTGAGCAGTTATGGCGAGAGCAATGGCGTACGCATCCATATGGAGCCCGCCCTGCCCGAGGTAACGATCAGTAACCAGCTGAGGCTACTGCCGCCTGTCAACTCATGCCCATGGCCCAACGTGACCTACGGTATTGAGGATAACGGTACGAACGCGACCATCACGCTGGTCGGCGCACTGCACGAAGGCTGCTCCGTTCAGCGCTATATGTCCGCATTGAATGCACCTACCTACACCGGCAGCATGTTGCGCAGCCTGTGGCGGGATATGGGTGGAGCTGTCCGTGGGACGACCCGGGTCGGTCAGGCTCCCAGCAATGCACGCCAGCTGTCCTTCAGCGACTCACCCGATCTGGTGACTGTGATCAGGGACATCAATAAATTCAGCAATAACACCATGGCCCGCCAGCTTTTTCTGGCCATTGGCCGTGAAATGCGCCTGCCAGGGGATCTGGATGATCAACGCTCAGCTGTGCGCAGCATCAACCAATGGCTGGGCAGCAAGGGGATTCAGCCAACAGCGCTGGTTATGGAGAACGGCTCTGGTCTGTCGAGAATCGAGCGTCTGACAGCAAGGGATATGGCCATGCTGCTGCAAGAGGCCTGGAAAAGCCCCTACTCAGCCGAATTCATTGCCTCTCTACCGCTGGCTGCAATGGATGGCACAATGCGTCGGCGTCTGCGTAATACGTCGGTAGCCGGACAGGCCCATATCAAGACTGGCTCACTGCGAAGCGTTCGTGCGATTGCCGGGATTACCCGTGACGCCAATGGTCAGAGCTGGGCCGTTGCAGCCATCGTCAACCATCCTGCAGCCGGTGCCAGCCGCGAAGCACTGGACCGGGTTCTGACGGATGTATATCGGCGCGCGCCTACCAACATTGCTACCAACCGGTAAGCCGCCTCAGGCGCGGCGCGCTATACACCAGGTACGGTGAATCCGCGTATTGCGCTGGAAATCCTTGTCCAGCGTTTGCGCGGAAATGTCACTGACCTGATATTTCTCCTCAAGCTCCCGATCGAACCGGAACCGTCGGAAATTGTTGGAAAAATACGCGGTGCCACCCGGGGCCAGCCGCGCCATGGCCAACTCGATCAGACGCACATGATCACGCTGCACATCAAAGACATCTTCCAGCCGCTTGGAGTTAGAGAAAGTCGGCGGATCGATAAAGATCAGATCGTATTCGCCCCGGTCATCTTCCAGCCACTGCATTACATCAGCGTGCACCAATTGGTGCAGATCCGACAAGCCGTTCAGAGACAGATTGCGCCGCGCCCAGTCCAGATAGGTTTTTGATAGATCCACACTGGTCGTGCTACGGGCGCCGCCCACAGCCGCATGAACCGTAGCACTGGCGGTATAGCAAAACAGGTTAAGAAAGCGCTTGCCCCGGGCTTCAGCAGCCAGTTTGAGGCGCAGGGGTCTGTGGTCGAGGAAGACCCCGGTGTCCAGGTAATCGGTCAGATTGACCAGCAGTTTGACCTGCCCCTCACGCACGGTGAGAAACTCACCCTTGCGATCCATCCGCTGATATTGCTTGCTACCACTCTGACGCAGGCGCTGCTTGAGTACCACATGGCTGGCAGGAATACCCAATACATCGGGCAAGGCGACCAGCACATCCTGCAAACGACTGCGCGCCTTGTCTTCGCTGATACTTTCTGGCGCCTGGTATTCCTGCACATGGGCCCAATCGTCGTAGAGGTCAATTGCCACGGCGAATTCAGGCATGTCGGCATCGTAGACCCGATAACAGGTAATGCCCTGCTGACGTGCCCACTTACCCAGATTCTTCAGGTTTTTCTTCAGACGGTTGGCAAACATCTGGGCCGACTCGCTTAAACGAGCGGCACTGGGCTGCTCGGTCACCGTCGGATTGCTCGTCTCATGGGACTGTACGCGGGCTGCCTGCTCAACACCTGCCTCCGGCCGCTTGGTCGCGCCAGCTCCGGTGACATAGCGCTCGGGTTGCAGCTCCATCATCAGCAACTTGCAAGGCAAGGCGCCATTGAACAGCGAGTACTGCTTGTGGCTGCGGATGCCCATCCGCTTGCCCAGATCCGGATTACCAGTGAAGATCGCCGCCTGCCAGCCGATACACTGCTCTCGCAGCACCTCTCCGAGTTTCTGGTAAAGGTAGACCAGGCTGGCCTCCTCCCCCAGACGCTCACCGTAGGGCGGATTGCACACGATCAGACCCGTCTGCCCCCTGTCGGGGTGTGGCTCGAAAGTGGCCAGCTCACCCTGGTAAACCTTGACCCAGCCGGTCAGACCCGCGCGCTGTATATTGTTTCGCACCGGCTGCAGCAGACGTGGATCCGCTTCGTAACCGCGAATCCACAGAGGCTCGCCAGCCAGGCCAACCTCAGCCCGCTGATGCGCCTGGGCAATCAGTGATTCCCAAATGTGCGGTTGATGCTGCAGCCAGCGACTGAAACCGAATTGTTCACGTTGCAGGTTGGGCGCCATATCGGTAGCCATCATCGCTGCCTCGACCAGGAAGGTCCCGGAACCACACATGGGATCGGCTAGTGCGCTGCCTGAGGCCGCCAGCTGCGGCCAACCCGCGCGAATCAATATCGCCGCTGCGAGGTTCTCCTTGAGCGGCGCAGCGCCCTGCTGCAGGCGATAGCCACGCTGGTGCAAGCTGTGACCAGACAAGTCGATGGCCAACTGGGCCTCACCACTGCGGCAGTGCACATTGATGCGCAAGTCCGGATTCTGACGATCCACACCCGGACGCGTCCCGTCCGGCTGACGCAGCCGATCAACAATTGCGTCCTTGACCTTCAGCGCACCGAAATGGGTGTTATCAACACCCGGCAAGATGCCGACAAAATCCACGCTCAGGGTTGCTTCAACCTGCATGTGCGCCGCCCAGTCCACCGCAGCGACGCCGTCATACAGGGCCTGGGCATCGCTCACACTGAATCGATTGAGTACCAGCAATACGCGGTTGGCCAGTCGTGACCACAAACAGATGCGATAGCCCAGCTCCAGGTTACCGCTGATGCTTACACCCGCAACCGTTTCCCGGGCATTTTCCGCACCCAGGGCATTCAGTTCGTCGAGCAGCAATCCTTCAAGGCCTTTCGGGCATGTGACAAAAAATTCAAGGCTATCGTGCATCTGTTTGATTTCCACTGCTTTGTGATTTTTACATTAGCGGTGTTAGTGCGCTGGCCGCTAAAGGATTACCCGTCTATTACAAATCGGTCTTTGGGTGTCCCTTACCGATAGGTTACAACAGGACAGGACTCGAGAACGGGCAAACCTCTCGGGAAGCCGGATCAAAGGATCGACTTCCCCCGTCATGACAGGAACCTCCCTGCCATGCCACCTCCGACACTGCGAATTGCAGGCCGGTTTGTTCTACCAAATGAGGGCTCTACTGTATGAGAAGACTCAAGCGTGATCAGATGGAACGAGCATTTCTACGCGGTTATCAGAACGGGGTTCATGGCAAGTCCCAGGACTCATGTCCGTTCAACAGTCCGACCACTCGCCAGAACTGGATCAATGGCTGGCGTGAAGGCCGAGCCGATCACTGGGCCGGCTACACCGGCATTTCCGGCGTGCATCGCCTCAACGAAATGCATGCTGTAGGTTGAATTCCCAGAGTACCCTTTTTCCCATGGCGCTTCCCTAAAGCGCCGGGCCTTTCGGGGCCCCACCGGCCTTCGCTACGCGAAGGCCGGATCCCCCGGGAAATTTAGCCTCCACTCATCTTGATCAACGCGGCAACGCGGCAATCGCGTCCACGCACTCTCTGACCAGCTCCGGACCACGGTAAATGAAGCCGCTGTAGAGCTGAACTAGACTGGCGCCCGCCTGCATTTTCTCTGCCGCATCAGCTCCATTCATGATGCCGCCAACACCGATAATAGGCATACGGCCCTGCAGCTGCGCAGCAAGGAGACGAATCACCTCGGTTGACACGTCGGTAAGGGGGCCTCCTGATAAGCCACCCGTCTCCTCTGCGTGCTCCAGCCCTACGACAGCAGTTCGTTCCAGAGTGGTATTGGTAGCAATAACAGCGTCCATTCCCTCATCGAGCAGCACACCGGCGATTAACGCCAGGTCTTCGGGAAGTACATCTGGCGCAATTTTGATGGCTATCGGCACATACTGACCGTGCTGCTCGGTAAGCTCCCCTTGGCACTGCTTGATACTTTCGAGCAGTCGCTTGAGTGTGTCGCCATACTGCAAGGTGCGCAGACCCGGCGTGTTCGGGGATGACAGATTCACGGTGATGTAGCTCGCCCGGCTATAGACCTTGCGCAGGCAGTACAGATAATCGTCTACCGCACGCTCGACCGGGGTGACGGCATTCTTGCCGATGTTCACACCCAGCACGCCGCTGTAGCGCACCGAGTCCAGACGCTGCAAAAGGGCATCGACGCCCAGATTGTTGAAGCCCATCCGATTGATGATCGCTTCCTGCTCCGGCAAACGGAACATTCGCGGTTTTGGATTGCCCGGCTGCGGTCTCGGGGTTACCGTGCCCACTTCCAGAAAACCGAAGCCCAGTGCAGCCAGACCGTCTACAGCCAGTGCGTTCTTGTCCAGACCTGCTGCCAGCCCTACCGGGTTATCAAAGGTCAGGCCCATGACCTGCACCGGCTGAGATACCCTCGGTCTGGCCAGTTTGTCCGCAAGACCAAGCCGCCCGGCTGCGCCAAGCAAATCCAGCGTCAGATCATGTGACGTTTCGGCGGGCAGACGGAAGAGCATTGAGCGCAGCATCGAATACATGGATCGGAGCCTCGTGGGTGACTTTTCAACCACACAGTATACCTGTTCGGCGCGACCTTGAGGTATGCAGGCTATCGATTAAAGGATGCGCTGCAGGGATACAAGTTTCCCGTCCCCCGTGAAGCGCATGACAAAGCTGCCATATACGCCTTCATGGGTAAGGAAGGGTCGCAAATGATGCGCGGGCAGGCTCACCCTACGGCCATCACGGCTATGCATCAGCACGCGACTCGCATGACCGCGATACCAGGCAAGATAGCGCTCGGCAGGGAGCGCTATATCGACAACCAACTGCTGCTCTGCGGTCAACCAGATACCCTCTGCAAATCAGCTCGCTGCAAGCTCAATTCACAGTATGTCGGGAAGCCTGAGCCAGATCCAGCAGCTCTCGCATCGCCACCGCAATCATCGGGTAATCTCCTCCACCGGCATTCTTCAGATCCGAGAGCATCGTCCTCCAGCGCTTGACCATCAAAGGGTTGCGAGCGACCCATTCCTTGACCAGCACGTCCGGGCTCAGACTCTGGTCACAATCGTGCATGACCGAAACCGTCATTGAACGCGCCTGGGCATCAAGGTCATCCCGATAACTCTCGCGCGCCAGCGCCTGCCAGTGATTGTCCACTGACAGCCCATTGATTTGCTGGCCGAACCACGGCAACCGGAGCTCGCTACCCAGTGCAAAGAACACCTGGGCTACCCGTTGTTCGGGCTGGCCAGTGGTATCAGCCGCCTCGATAATCCCCAACAGCGTAAAGAAGTTAGTGGTGCCTGCAACCAGGCGTGCAATGGGCTCCGGTACACCCGCCTTGGAATAGGCTTCGAACCGCGCTTCCCACTGAGCCCGGACTGGCCCTTCGAGCAGACTGTCGAACTGCTCGGCGAGCGCCTCGACCCTGGGAGCAAAATGCGCGATCTCGCGCTCGGGATCCAGATCACGACGTCGGTTTCGCACGAACCAGCGTGTTGCCCGGCGACCCAGGCGCATCAGATCGTCCATCAGCTCCAGCTGCACTTCAGCAGGTACCTGATAGTCGAGGGCCTCAATCGACGCAAAATGGGACTTGAGCTTGAAAACATCGCGCGCAACCACATAGCCACGAGCCAGGTCGCTGGGAGGCGAACCTGTCGACTGCTGCAGGCGGCGCAGGAAAGTGATGCCCATATGATTGACCAAGTCGTTAGCCAACTGGGTGGAGATAATCTCCCGGCGCAACCGGTGACTGCTTAGTGCAGCCGGATACTTTTTCTCCAGTACCCCAGGAAACGCCGTACCCAACTCGCGGGCCAGATAACTGTCCTCGGGCACATCCGAATCAACCAGGCTTTCCTTGAGGTCGGCCTTGGAGTAGGAAATCAGGATAGACAGCTCGGGCCTGGTCAGGCCCTGACCACGCGCCGTTCGCTCGGCCAACTGGTCATCCTCGGGGATGAATTCCAGTGATCGACTGAGTTTGCCGCTGCTTTCCATCTGGGTGATGTAGCGCCGGTACTCGGTCATGGCTTTGACTGCCTGGCGCTGGGCCAGACTGATCGCCTGGGTCTGCTTGTAATTGTTGGCCAGTACCAGTGAAGAAACATCCTTGGTCATGCTTGCGAGCAGTTTATCCCGCTGTTTGCCGGTCATGTCTCCCGCTTCAACTACCTCGTTGAGCAGAATCTTGATATTGACCTCATGGTCGGAGCAATCCACGCCCCCGGCATTATCGATAAAGTCGGTATTCACCGCCCCGCCATTTAGGCAGAACTCGACGCGTCCCAACTGGGTCATGCCCAGATTGCCACCCTCGCCTATTACCCTGCAGCGCAGGTCTCGTCCATCCACCCGCAGTATATCGTTAGCCTTGTCGCCGACGTCGATATGCGTTTCTGACGAGCTTTTCACATAGGTACCAATGCCACCGTTCCATATGAGGTCAACCGGTGCCTTGAGCAGATTGTGAATCAACTCATTGGGTGTCAACTTCTCGGCCTTGATGGCAAACAGCTCCCGCATCTGCGGTGTCAGCGTGATCTGTTTAAGGCTACGTTCGAAAATACCGCCGCCGGCAGAGATCAGTTTGGTGTCGTAGTCGCTCCAGCTCGAACGCGGCAGATCAAAAAGACGCTGACGCTCTTCAAAGCTCGTCTCGGGATCCGGATCGGGATCAATGAAGATATGTTGATGATTGAATGCCGCTACCATTTTCAGGCTGCGTGACAATAGAAGACCGTTGCCAAAGACATCCCCCGCCATGTCACCAATGCCCAGTACGCTGACCGGATCAGTCTGGATATTGATACCCAGCTCACGGAAATGCCGCTGTACCGAAACCCAGGCACCCTTGGCAGTGATACCCATCTTTTTGTGGTCGTAGCCGGCTGAGCCACCCGAGGCAAAGGCATCGCCCAGCCAGAAGCCGTAATCTGCAGCAATACCATTGGCTATGTCGGAAAAAGTCGCCGTTCCCTTGTCTGCAGCAACCACCAGATAGGGATCGTCTTCATCATGCCGCACCACCTGATCCGGCGGCACTACCACGCCTTCTACCAAATTATCGGTCAGATCCAGCAATCCTCGGATAAACAGCTTGTAGCACGCGATCGCTTCCTGCTGCACTTCGTCGCGCGTACCGCCCACGGGCAGCCGTCTGGGGACAAAGCCACCCTTCGCACCCACTGGCACAATCACTGCATTTTTGACCTGCTGGGCCTTCACTAGACCCAGTACCTCGGTTCGATAGTCTTCCTCACGGTCTGACCAACGCAAGCCGCCTCGGGCGACCTTGCCACCGCGCAGATGCACGCCTTCAAAGCGCGGCGAGTAGACGAACACCTCGTACATCGGCTTGGGCAGCGGCAGTTCGGCTATAGCCCGCGGATCAAGCTTCAGGCTGAAATAGTCCTTTGCATCGCCCTGGCTGTCGGTCTGATAGAAATTGGTGCGCAGGGTCGCCTTGATCAATTCCAGATAACGACGCAGGATCCGGTCTTCGTTGAGCACTGCTACCTGATCAAGCGCTCCGAGAATGGCCTGCTCGAGTCGCTGCTGCATATCTTCCAGATCATCCGCGGACAACTTGCGGGCGAGGTAGAATCGGGTCTTGAACAACCTTACCAGCTCCCGTGCAATGTCGGCGTGACCGACCAAGGTGCTGGCTATATAAGGCAGTTCGAAACCGAGCCGTATCTGTTTGAGATAGCGCGCATAGGCACGTAACAGAGCCACATCACGCCATGGCATGCGCGCCAGCAGGACCAGTCGGTTAAAGCCATCATTCTCGGCCAGCCCGCGCCAGGTCTGCTCAAAGGCATCACGGAACAGCTCGTTGACTTCGTGGATGTCGAGCTCGCGGTCAAGCGCAAAGGTAAATTCAAAATCGTGAATCCAGAACTCCTGTCCGTCGTGTCTTTTGAACAGGAACGGAAACTCGCCCATGACCCGTAGCCCCAGATTTTCCAGGATTGGCATGACATCCGAGAGAGGCAAGGGTTCACCAAGATGATAGATCTTGCAGTGCAGTACGCCCGGCTTCTGCGATAGCGGCTGGTAAAAGCTCATCGCCAGAGGCCGCTCGGCTGTCAGCGACAGGATATGCTGAATATCCACTACGCCGCTGGCGGCAGTGAAGCGCTCTGCATAACCAGCAGGGAAGCCTTCAGCAAAATCTTCCAGCACGGCCGTGGCCGTCGCTTCACCCAGACTTTCGTTGAGGCGATCGCTGAAATCGTCATGCCAGTCGCGGCAGACGCGAATAATGTCCTGCTCTATCTTGGCTGGATCGATGACCAGATCCTGCTTGGGATCAACGCTCAGAATGAACTGCGTACGAGCCAGCACCGACTCGGAAAAATAGGTCCAGAACTCGCAATCGCTGGCATGCAATCGCTCCATCAGGACAGCCTGGATCTTCAGGCGTATCTCGGTGGAATAGATTTCGCGCGGAACATAGACAAGGCAATAATAGAAACGCCCATAATTACCACTGCGAAGAAAGACCCGAATCTGATTGCGCTCCTGGATCTGCACAATGCTCAAGGCGGTATCGCGTAACTGCGCTTCGGACATCTGGAAAAGGTCATCGCGCGGCAGCACTTGCAGGGCCTGGTCGAGCTCTTTGCCGAGGTGACTGTGGGAGGTGAACCCCGACGCCTCACGCACTGCAGCCACTTTCTGACGTAGATGGGGAATACGTTCGACCGTACCGGCATAGACCCGGGAGGTATAGAGCCCCATGAAGCGGTGTTCGACTACCACCTGTCCCTGTTTGTCCACCTCGCGAATCGATACATAATCCGGATAGGCTGGCCGATGCACCTTGCTGGAAACTGACGCCTTGGCAAACGAAAGCAATACCGGCTCGCGCAGGTAATCGACGACCTTGTCGGGCAGTCCGACCAGGGATTCATCCCGGACATTCAGCGCCAGCACACCCAGACTGTGTTCGGGCTGAATACCCAGGCGCTGCTCCTTGAGGCCTTCGGTAATATTGAAACGCTCGTAGCCGAGGAAAGTGAAATGATCCTCGAGCAACCAGCCCAGAAACGCTTCACACTCCTTGCGCTCCTCGGCTGGAAAAAATCCGAATTGCTTACCTTTAAGTGCTTTGATTACCGTTTCAGCCTGATCTCGCATGGCGCCGAAATCGGCGACGGCGGCCCTCACATGGCTGAGAACTTCTTCTAGCGACGTACAAAGACGCTTGAGCTCGGCGGCACTGCCACAACGGTCGATTTCAATGTACATCACCGACTCATGCTGAGCTGCGGCCTGCTGGCTTTGCGGCGGCAAGACCGTGTTCAGTTCGCCCTTGGCATTACGCTTGACGGCCAGCACACTGTTTTGCAAGGTATGGATCGCGTAACCCTGGCGGTTCAGTTCCATGCGCACCGAATCAACCAGGAAGGGAGAGTCGGAGTGGAGAATTTCGACCACCGAATGGGTGGATTGCCAGCCGTGTTGCTGAGTGTCAGGATTGAATACCCTGAGCTTCTCACCGGAGCCGGTGTATTGTTGTAAAAAGCGCCAGAATGACAGGGTGCAACCGAGAAGATCAGTGTCGTGTCGGGCTAGCAATTCCTCCAGCGGCACTATGCCAAAAAACTGCTCGCTGAAACGAATAATGGATTCCCGCTCCTCAGGCTGAACGAGCTTTTCGAGACGTTCTTGCAAAATGTTTAGGAATTCTTTTCTACTGCTGGCCATGATGAACGCCATACTGCCTCCAGATGAACCTGCAAGGCGCACGCCCGCAGGGTGTTGCAGTGGGTAACGGGTGTAATACGCGGTATCCTGCCGGGCCCGCGATTTTTTGATTATCAATAGTCTAGACCATAGTGTGTTGCCGGAGTGACAATTAGATGGACAGGTCGCCAATGGACAGGGATGAACCGGATATGGACACGACAGTCAGAACGGAAAACACGCTCATGACGCACCACGAATCACTGATGAATCTACGTTCCTGGATGGGGCAACAGATTTTTGGCCAGGAGCAGCTGGTTGACCGCATGCTTATCTGCCTTTTGGCTGGAGGCCATGTGCTCGTGGAAGGCGCTCCCGGTCTGGCCAAGACCAAGGCTATCAAGGCCCTTTCCGAAGCTATCGAGGCCGATTTTCACCGCATTCAGTTCACCCCTGATCTGCTCCCGGCCGATATAACAGGTACAGAGATATACCGACCTGAAACCGCCAGTTTCAGCTTTCAACAAGGTCCGATCTTTCATCATCTGGTTCTTGCCGACGAGATCAACCGTGCGCCCGCCAAGGTCCAGTCCGCGCTACTCGAAGCTATGGCCGAACGTCAGGTGAGTATCGGCAGGGAAACCTATCCCCTGCCCGAACTGTTCATGGTGATGGCGACCCAGAATCCGATTGAACAGGAAGGTACCTATCCGCTACCGGAGGCACAGCTGGACCGCTTTCTGATGCACGTGCGTATCGGCTTTCCGGACGCGGCACTTGAGCGTCAGATCCTGCATCTTGCCCGCGGCGAGGCCCAGGGCGTGAATGCCAGTATTGAGCAGCGGATCAGTCAGGAAAGCATTCTTGCAGCGCGTCAGGAAGTCCTCGGCTTGTTCATGGCCGACGCGGTGGAGGAGTATCTGATCCAACTGATCATGGCTACCCGGCGCCCCGAACTCTATAGCGCTCAACTGGCCGAGTGGATCGAGCTGGGAGCAAGCCCGCGCGGGACGATAGCCCTTGACCGTTGTGCGCGTGCCCACGCATGGCTGGCTGGCCGGGACTTCGTCAGCCCTGAAGATGTTCAGGCCATTGTGCACGACGTATTACGTCATCGCCTGATCCTGAGCTTCGAGGCCGAAGCTGCCGGTATCGATGCTGATCGGGCAATTAATCTGCTGGTCGAATCCGTCGCAGTGGTATGAACGTGAGCACCCCCGACGCCCAACGCGAGCCAACAAAGGACGAGCGTCTGTTTGTCAGCCTTGATACGTTGCTGGACAGCCGCCACCAATGCCAGCGAACGCCGCTTTTTCGTGGTCCCATGCAGGCCAGCCGCCAACTCGGCAGGCAGTATTCGCGTCTGCGTGGCAGAGGCGTTGATTTTGACCAGGTACGGGCCTACCAGCCTGGTGATGATATCCGCAGCATCGACTGGCGCGTAACAGCGCGTACCGGGAAGGTTCACACCAAGGTCTTCAATGAGGAGCGGGAGAGACCGGTGTTTATCGTGTGCGAACAGAGTAACCGACTGTTCTTCGGCAGCCAGCTGTGTTTCAAGTCGGTTCTCGCCGCCAGGGCCTGCAGCCTGATTGCCTGGACCGCTCTGGCGCAAAATGATCGAGTAGGTGGCGTGGTTTTCGGCAAGGCATGTCATGAGGTCAGGCCACAACGCAACCGGCAATCACTTCTACGTCTTTTCAGACTGCTGATTGACGCCAATCACAGCCTGACCCCACTCGCAGATTCAACGGATGAACCACCGCGAGAGTTACTCAATCAAGCCCTGCGTCACACCCGCGAAGTTGTTCGTCCAGGCAGCATTCTCTACATCATCTGCGACCATAGCGCTGTAGACGGTGTCAATCAGTCGCTGTTGGCCCCCCTTGCCCTGCACAACGACCTGGTTCTTCTGCCTCTATTCGACACCCTCGACGCCGAGCTGCCCGCTGCTGACCAACTGGATTTCATCCAGAATGATCAGCGGCTGAGCATTAACTCCCGGGAAGCATCCGTACGCGGCGCATACGCAGCGCAGTTTGTGGCCCAACAGGTGGCGTGGGAGCAACTGGCCCGCCGTTTGGGATGTTCACTGTTCAGCCTGAATACTGCCAGCCCTGCACAGTCCCAGATTGGTACCATGTTCAACGCCCATAAAAGGCGCAGTAGAACGTGACCGAGGCTCTCTACCAATCGCTCATCCATCCGGTTGCGCCACCGCCCGTGCCCTGGTGGCCACCCGCTCCCGGCTGGTGGATACTACTCGCTCTGGCGCTGGCAACGGCCTTTGCGCTTCCCTGGCTGGCGCTGCGCTGGAGACGGCTGGTCGCCCATCGACGTAAAACCAATCAGGCGCTCAAGGATATACCCGCAGACCTGCCTGATCAGCAGTGGCTCAGCGAAATCAACAGCCTCCTGAAGCGCTTGCTGATTCGCCGCGGCGAGGTGACCCCAACCCGTTTGTTCGGCAAACAGTGGCTGGATTATCTGTGTGATGGATACCCCCGACCACAGCGCAGCCACCTGGCTCCCCTGGCGGCAGATCTCTACCGCCAGGCACCCAACCTGAGCCATGAACAACGTCGCGCCTTGCTGCGTGAACTGCGCCGCTGGATGAGACATAACCATGTTTGAGCTGCACTGGCCGGCGGCCTTTCTGTTACTGCCCCTGCCCTGGCTTTTGCGCTGGCTGCTCCCAGCTGCCGCCGTTCCAAGCACTGCGCTTCAGGTCGGCTTTCTCCCGCGAATTGAACAACTGAAAAGTAACGTAGGCCCCGTTCAATCGGAGCGTCGCCGTTGGCCATTCATCATCATCTGGTTACTCCTGCTGATCGCGGCAAGTCGACCCCAATGGCTGGGCGAGCCCTTACCGATGAGTATCAGCGGGCGAGACATGATGCTGGCCGTGGACCTTTCAGGCAGCATGGAATATCAGGATATGCAGCTTGATGGTGAGCCAGTACCGCGCATGGCTGTGGTCCAGCGGCTGGTTGCCAACTTCATCGCGGAGCGCCAGGGAGATAGGCTGGGACTTATACTGTTTGGCTCCACCGCTTATGTGCAAGCGCCTCTGACCCATGATCTTGACAGCCTGAACCAGTGGATGGATGAATCCTTCGTCGGGCTTGCCGGCCGGGAGACAGCCATCGGCGATGCCATCGGCCTGTCCATCAAGAGGCTGGCCGAAGAGCCGGCCGAAAGCCGCGTACTGGTATTGATTACCGATGGCGCCAACACGGCAGGGCAGGTTAACCCCCTTCGGGCTGCCCGGTTCGCCGCCAGCGAAGGCATCCGTATCTTTACCATAGGCGTCGGCGCAGACAGGTCACAGCCCACGCAAATCGCGACCCGCGATCCCTCCGTCGATCTCGACGAAGGGACCCTTGTGGATGTCGCACTGGCGACGGGGGGCGAGTATTTTCGCGCGCGCAATGGCCAGGATATTGAGGACATCTATCGTCGTATCGACATGCTCGAGCCCGCGTTACGCGACAGCGGCCCGAGGCGTCGTGCCCGCCCGCTCTACCCCTGGCCACTGGGTCTGGCGATGCTTCTGACCCTGGCTTTTGCTGCCAACGGGGTCTACCGGAGGCGCCATGCAGACTGAGATTCTTGACGGCCTCACTCTGGCACGTCCCTTCTGGCTACTTTTGCTGATTCCATGCCTGGCACTCAGCTGGTTGCTTTACCGCCGCATCAATCACTACTCCCCATGGCATAGCCTGCTCCCCGCGGTGATGCGCGAGGCGCTTTTACAACGCGAGCCCGGCAAGGATCACGCCGGACGTTTTGTCCTCCTGGCCTCAGCATGGACTTTGGCGATCGTCGCGCTGAGCGGGCCGGTCTGGGAAGGCGAGTCACCCGTGGTGCGTCTCAATCAGTCTGCTGTTGTTGTGGTGCTGGACCTTTCCCACAACATGCTGGCCAATGATCTCTCCCCTACCCGTCTGGAGCGAGCCCGGCTGAAGATCCGTGATCTGTTGCAAATCCGCAGTGATAGTCAGATCGCCCTGGTGGCTTACGCCGGCAGTGCGCATCGCGTAACCCCCTTGAGCTCCGACCAGTCCACACTGATCAATCTACTCAACGGCCTGAGTCCGGACATCATGCCGGTCAGCGGCTCGAATCTTGGCAGCGCACTGGAACTGGCAGAACAAATGGTCTCCCCACTACCCCCAGACACTACGCAGATTCTGTTGATAACCGGGAGTGTGGAAGATACTCAGCTCAAGGCCTTGAGCGAAGCAGCCAAAAGGCTGGGCCGACAACTGTCGATTCTGGGGACCGGCACCGCCGAAGGTGCACCAGTGGCATTACCCGAGGGTGGCTTCATGCGCGATAAGCAAGGCCGCATTTTGTTACCCCGCCTGGATAACCAGGCGCTAGTCACCATTGCCCGGGGTACCGGCGCCAGCTATCACGACATCACACGGGATGATACCGACCTGCTCAGCCTGCTTCAGCCCCTTTCGCTGACCAGTCTGAGCGACCCGGACAGCTCAGCAAGTCGCAGCGACCAGGGGCATTGGTTGCTGCTACTATTGCTGCCCCTGGCAGCCCTGGGTGCCCGACGGGGATGGCTGGGACTCATGCTGTGCGCCATGTTATTGCCAACGACCGCTGATGCAGACTCCATCATCTGGCAGAATCTCTGGCAACGCCCTGATCAACAGGCTGCTGATCTGCTCGTCCAAGACAAGCCTGGCGCAGCAGCTGAACGTTTTGAAGACCCCCACTGGGCAGCATGGGCACTCTACCAGGCGGGTGATTACACTGGCGCCGCCGATGCCTACGAGCAGTTGGTACAGCAGGATCCGGATAACCCACAACACCATTTCAACCACGGTACCGCGCTGGCCATGGGCGGTGAGCTGCAGGATGCGTTGGAAGCCTATGAGCAGACGCTGACCCGCGCCCCTGACCACGCTGCCGCCCGGCACAACCGCAGCCGTATTGAGGCGCTAATCGAAGAGCAGGCGCGCCAGGCCGAGCAGCAGGAAGCAAATACCGAATCCGATGGCAGCGAGGCCCAGGCGGGCGAAACCATAACGGACCAGGAGGATCAGGGTAGCGGCTCCACGCCCAGCCCTGAAGACGCAACGCGTGCCGACTACCAGAGCCAACAGCCCAGCCCTCCTTCCGGCCCGACGTCCCCACCCGTCGACAACCCTCCGGCGTCCGCAGAGTCGAATGACAACTCAGAGACAATGACAGGTTCAGGGTCGGATACACGGGCAGGTACGCGGGTAGAAGCCCTTGATGATGACCAAACGCCTAGAGCAACTGCAACGATGAACGGTGAGATGCCAGCGGTATCATCAGATCAGTTGGCCCCGCTGCCGGACGCCCCACAGAAAGTCCTCGAGCCGGAACAAGAGGCTGCGTTGCAGCAATGGCTGAGGGAGGTGCCGGACAATCCTACGGACTTGCTGCGCCGCAAGTTTCTCTATCAACGACTTCAGCAACTGGAAGAACGCTCACGATGATCAGACTAATACTATGGCTCTGCATCCTGATATTCTCTGTTCCAGCCGGGGCCGCCCTTGAGGCCAGCGTAGACAGAACGCGGCTGATCGAAGGCGAAACCCTTGAACTGACTCTGGAAACCGAAGCAGCCAATCGGTTCAACCTTCCGGAACTGGCGCCCCTGGAAGAGCATTTTGCTATACAGAACAGTCGACAGCTCAGTCTGGTCAGTCAGCTCGATGGCAAAACCCAACCAGTGACCCGCTGGGTCATTACCCTGCTCCCCAAGCGCACTGGCTATGTGGTGATCCCGCCGCTGAGTGTCGACACCCTCAGCAGCGACCCGATCAGTCTTCAGGTTCTGACCAGCAGTGAGGCTGCACGGGACAATACCGCACAGATGGCGCCTGTCTTCATCGACGCCGAAGTGGATACCGAAACGCCCTACGTACAGGCTCAGGTTCTGCTTACCCTGCGGGTCTATCATTCAGTTTCACTGTATGACGACTCCACCCTCACCGGCCTGGACTTTCCGGATGCCCGAGTGGAAAGTCTCGGACCACCACGCAACTACGAACGACTGATCAACGGTATTCGCCACGGCGTCATCGAAGTACGTTACGCGATCTTTCCGCAACGCAGCGGTGAGCTCGAGGTGCCATCCCAGCTATTCACCGCCACCACCATGCCCTCACGCTCTGCTGACAGCGCGCTTTCACGGGGCCGGCTGGTGCAGGTAAGGTCTCCTGGAATCAATCTGCAGGTGCGCCCCATCCCCCCGAACTATCCACCGGGAGCACCCTGGTTGCCAGCAACTGACTTGAGTTTGTCCCAGAGCTGGCAGCCGGACCCGGGGCTCGATCTACTCGCCGGAGAGTCCCTGACCCGCACCCTCACTGTCACCGCAGAAGGTCTGAATGCCAGCCAGCTTCCCGAGCTCAGCAGCCTTGGCGAGGCTGCCATCACCGGGCTACGCGAATATACCGACCAGCCAGAACTGGAGAATTCAGTAGTCGACAATGGCATACGCGGATTACGACAGGACAGTGCCGCCCTGCTCGTCCAGCAAGCTGGCGCATTTCAGATTCCAGCACTGCGGCTTTACTGGTGGGACACCGCGTCAGACAGCTTGCGCGAGACACAGTTAGACCCGATCGCACTGAATGTAATGAGTAGTCAAAGCTTCGCGGCCGCTGCGCCGCCTGCTTCAGTCCAGGCGAGCGAGGAATTCCTGGTATCTCCGCTTCTTTGGCCCTGGCAACTGGCTTCCGCACTATTGGGTCTGGCGCTGATAATTTCCCTGGGAGCTCTGTGGCGTTTACGTGGGGTACTGCAGCGCTTGAACAATCCATATCAGGATGAAGAAATATTCGACGAGGAAATCCAGGGCAATCCCCTTACCGACCTGCAGAGTGCATGCCGCACCAACCAGCCGGCCGAAGCGCGCAAGGCGCTGGAGACCTGGGCGCGGCAACAGGATAGTGAAGGCCTGATAGGTCTGACCCATCTGCACCCCGAGCTCGCAGAGGCTCTGGACGAACTCAACGCCTGCCTGTTCGGCCAGGCAGAACATAACTGGCGCGGAAAACCTCTCTGGCGCGCGGTTCGGATGGTTGTTCAGAGCCGCAAACGTCAGAGCGAAGCACTCGAACCCGCACTCGATAGCCTTTACCCCAAGGTCTGAGGTTTGGCAACTCGATTTTAAAAGCGGGGGCTGAGTCTAAGGATTTATAGCTGATGGCTCTGGAACCAAGCTTCTAGCTTTCAGACTGAAGCCTGAGACCCACCCCTGACAGCAAAAAAAACGCCCCGTCAGGGGCGTTTTATATTCCGGCTAATCAGCTTTCGCGCAGCTTCTCAGGTCTGATCAGGAACCTTGCCAGCGCTGGCAGTAGCCATAGCGCACCAAACATGTTCCAGAGGAACATGAAGGTCAGCAGAATACCCATATCAGCCTGGAACTTGATAGCCGAGAAGATCCAGGTAGCTACGCCGATAGCCAGGGTTATACCAGTGAACGTCACCGCTTTACCCGTGGTCTTGAGCGTCTCGTAATAGGCTTCCTCGAGGGGCAGGCCTTGGCGCAGATAGGTCTCCAAACGGCTGTAGATATAGATGCCATAATCAACGCCAATCCCCACACCCAGAGCGATCACCGGCAAGGTAGCGACCTTGACACCAATTCCCAGGAAAGCCATCAGCGCATTGGCCAGAACCGACGTAAGGGCCAGAGGAATGATGATGCAAAGCACCGCGCGGATGGATCTGAATGTGATCAGACACATGAAGATAACCACCGCATAGACCGTCAACAGCATCTTGAGCTGGGATTTCTCGATAACCACATTGGTCGCGGCCTCGATCCCCGCGTTACCCGCGGCCAGCTTGAACTCAAGCGTATCGGTGTTGTACTCGGCGGCAAACTCCTCGACCTCTGCGGTGACCCTCGACAGGGTTTCAGCCTTGTGGTCCTCGAGATACAGCATGACCGGAGCCAGGGAACAGGATGAGTTGAACAGACCACTCGGCGCACGGCTGATAGCATTGTTCAGGTTGTCCTGGTTACGCGAAAGCGTCTGCCACTTCAGGTTGCCTTCGTTGTTACCCATGATCACCTGCTTGGCCACGGTAACCATGGATACCGCCGACTGTACGCCATCCAGATTGGCCATACGCCATTCCAGCTGGTTGATCGCTTCCATGGTCTCGTAGGACGAGCACATTTCATCCGGCGTGCTCACCATGACCACCAACACATCCGAACTGGTCGAATAATTATCGATGATGAACGCGTTATCCAGGTTGTAACGTGAATCAGGCCGTAACTCCGGCGCGCCCGGGTCCAGGTCACCGATCTTGACGTTCTGACCGTGGTAGATCCCGAATGCAAACGCCGCAATAGCCAGCACGATGGATACCGGCGCCACCTTGGGATGCGAGAACTTTGCCACTGCCAACCAGAGCTTCTGAGGGCGGGATGCCATATCCCGATTGCGCTCGACAGCCCGCTTGCTGATACCGATATACGACATCAACACCGGCAACAGAATCAGGTTGGTCAGAATGATCACGCCAACGCCGACGGACGCGGCAATACCCAGTTCGCGAATCACCTCGATTTCGATCAGCAGCAGCGTAACAAAGCCCACCGCATCGGAGATCAACGCCACAATACCGGGCACATAAAGGGCCCTGAAAGCGCGACGAGCGGCTGTGTTGGCATCATTGGCATTGCTGTACTCGATGGCCATACCATTGATAATCTGCACGCCATGGGAAATACCGATGGCAAAGACCAGGAAAGGCACCAGGATCGAGTATGGATCCAGACCGAAACCCAACGAGCGCAACAGACCAAGCTGCCAGATAACGGCAATCACCGAGCAAACCAGGGTCGTCACTGAACTCTTCAGACAGCGGGTAAAGATCAGCAGCAGCACAAAGGTAATCAGCAATGCCGCGGCAAAGAACATGACCACCTTGATGATACCCTCGATCAGGTCACCCACTTTCTTGGCGAAGCCAACGATATGGATGCTGATATTCGGATTTTCAGCCTGAAACTCCGAACGTACCTTCTCTTCCAGCTGTCGAGAAAATTGCCCGTAATCCAGACGCATCAGCTGGCTCTGGTCGTCCGGATTCGGATAAAACTCCTGGAGTGGCACCTCGATGATGGTGGACTTGAAGTTGTTCGCAACCAGACGACCAATTTCACCGGACTTGAGCACATTCTCACGCAACTCATCAAGATCCTGTTCGGTCAGATAGGCCGGCCGGTTAGCCACAGGGCCGCCGTCAAAACCGTACTCGGTTACTTCGGTCCAGCGCACGTTGGGGGTCCACAATGAACGCAGATTGGAACGATCAACCCCCGGCAGGAAGAACACCTCATCATTGATACGCTTGAGGGTTTCCATATACTCGGTGGAAAAAATATCGCCATCTTCAATGGCAACAGCAATGCGGATGGAGTTACCGAGGTTCGCCAGATCGTTCTGATGCTCGATCATATTGACGATGTAGGGGTGTTCGAGGGGGATCATCTTCTCAAAACTGGTCTCAGGCCTGACCTGTGCTGCCTGGTATCCCAGGAGCACAGTGACAATGGCAAAGATCAGTAGCACAACAATCCGATTCTTGAAGATTAACCGCTCCACGAAGGGAGCGGTTTCCTGGTGACTTCTGGACATCCAGTTTTCTCCTGGTACTTATTTATTGCATCGGTTGGAGCCGATCAGGGGGTACCTATCTGGGCTGCAGGGGCATTCTTGTCAACACCACTCATACCACCGGGGCCTGTTTTCACAGCGCCTCGCTGGCCCAGCAACAGCAAATTACCGTTGGGCAGGATCGCTGCGCTAGCCAAGGCTACGCGATCAGCGCGTACGTTGACCTCGAAGGTGCGGCCGTTATCTTCACTGATAACCACAACACCACCCACGCCTACCACGACCAACTTGCCATCGTCTGACAGCTGACCGTTGGACAGGGTAGCCTGCAGCTCATCGCCGTCCTGCGTTTGCAGCTGGATCTGTTCCCAGGTGTCACCGAAGTCGCCAGACCGGTACATATTGCCGCGCAGGCCCCAGATCAGAACCTCGTTGGGACGACCGGTGCCGGCTGTACCGAAGAGTGAACCGTCGTAGGGCAAATCCTGAATGGTTTCCCAGGTATCACCAAAGTCGACAGAGCGATACATGGTGCCCATTTCACCCACCAGGAACAGGCCAGTATCCTTGACGGCTGTCATGGCGTTGTAGTGAAAACCGAACTCGTTATCGATCAGGTCGGGCAGTTCCTCCCAGTTTTCACCGCCATCATCGGTACGCAGGAACAGGCCATAGGCACCAGCAGCGAAACCGGTGTTGGCATCACGGAACCAGACATCCATGAGCGGACGCTCAAGTAAGCCGCCAGCCTGCTCGTCACGGGATTCATCCAGAGTCGGGTCGCGATACTGGATTTCCCAGTTCTCGCCAGCATCACTGGTGCGCAGAATCAGTGAATCATGACCGACAGCCCAGCCGTTCTGTGCGTCAACAAAGTCGACCGCGGTAAGCATCTGACGCGTAGGCGAAGGAGCCTGCGTCCAGCTCTCACCGTTGTCGTCGGAATAAACAATGTGACCACGGGCACCGACTGCGACCAGGCGATCGCCTACCTGCTCAACGTCCAGCAACAAAACGTGGCTAGCCATGTCGGACATGACGGCGGGCTTGGCCTCAGCAGCAATGCTGTCCTGAGCCTGGGCGATTGCAACGGGCGTGAATGCCAGTGCGGCTGACAGGCCCAGAGCTGAGAGAATCTGACTGGATAAAGAAAGCTTGCGGCTCTTGCCGGACACATTGCAGGTCATTCCTGCTTCCAGACTGTGCCGTTGGATGGGCTCACGCATACACCATTCCCCTTGTTCTTATAGGTACCTGCCGTTGTAGACAGGCATGGCAACCGCTGTGAAGCGGTCTATTGATAGTAACGGCCTGGGGCAGCACCTGCCAACCAGCCTCGGGTTATCGCGTGTCAATCATGACCCTGATAGGTAACTGCTGACGTGCACCATCAGTGCTGATTAACCTCTGTGGCTTCCGGCCTGGGGCCGGAAGCCACATTATCTTAGTGCTGGATCTTGGGTGGTGCTGATGCAGCAATCTTGGCCGGGTTGATCAGGAAACGGGCCAGGGCTGGCAACAGCAACAGCGCGCCAATCATGTTCACCAGGAACATGAAGGTCAGCATCAGACCCATATCAGCCTGGAACTTGATGGCCGAGAATACCCAGGTAGCCACACCGATCGCCAGGCACAGACCGGTAAACAGAACCGCTTTACCCGTTGAGCGCAGCGTTTCGTAGTAGGCCTCCTGCAGCGGCATGCCAGCGCGCAGAAACGTCTCCAGACGGCTGTATACGTAGATACCGTAATCCACACCGACGCCCACACCCAGAGCAATTACCGGCAAGGTCGCGACTTTCATGCCGATACCCAGATAAGCCATGAGCGCGTTACCCAGTACCGAAGTCAGTACCAGCGGCAGAACGACACAGATAGTGGCTGCCAGCGAGCGGAAGGTGAAGTAGCACATAACGCCTACCCACACGTATACCAGCAAGAGGATCAACAGCTCCGAACTGGCAATTTCATCGTTGGTAGCCGCTTCGATACCAGCGTTACCGGCTGCCAGGAGAAACTTCATGTTCTCGGTGTTGTACTCCGCGGCGAACTCTTCCACACCCCGAGTGGCAGTCTTGAGGGTTTCTGCCTTGTGGTCATTAAGGAAGACCATGACCGGTGCCAGGGAGCAGGTATTGTTGAACATGCCTTCTGGAGCACGGCTGATCGCGTTGTTCAGGTTGTCCTGGTTACGCGACAGAGTCTGCCACTTGAGGTTGCCTTCGTTGTTACCCATCAGCACCTGCTTGGCGACGGTTACCAGGGACACTGCCGACTGCACACCCGGCAGGTTCGCCATGTGCCATTCCAACTGGTCGATCGCTTCCATGGTCTCGTAGGCCGAGCACATTTCTGGCGGGGTCTCGACCATCACTACCAATACATCGGAGCTGGTTGAGTAATTGGAAATGATGAAGTCATTGTCCAGGTTATAACGTGAATCGGGACGCAGTTCAGGTGCGCCTGGATCAAGGTCACCGACCTGCAGGTTGGCCTTCTGGTAGAAGAAAGCACCGGTACCGCCAACCAGAGCAATGATCACCAGGAATGGCGCCACTTTAGGATGCGCGGTATACGACAAGGTACGCCAGAAAGGATGTTCGCGAACCGCATCACGCTTGCTGCGTTCAATCGCCTTCTTACTGATACCCAGATAGGAAATGGTCACAGGCAACATGATGAGGTTGGTGAATACAATTACACCCACACCGACCGAGGCACCGATGGCCAACTCGTGAATAACGCCGATGTCGATTACCAACAGGGTAATGAAGCCCACCGCGTCGGCAAGAATGGCGATCATGCCGGGCAGAAACAGCTGACGGAATGTACGGCGAGCAGCAATCAGTGCGTTGTCCGCTTCACCGGACTGCAACGCAATACCGTTGATCTTCTGTACACCGTGGGAAATACCGATAGCAAAAATCAGGAATGGCACAAGCATCGAATAGGGATCGAGTCCGAAACCCAGCGAATAGATCAGACCTAGCTGCCAGATCACCGCAATCAATGTCGTCATCAGAACCGAGATGGTGCTGCGAATACACCAGGTAAACCAGTAAAGCAGTACAAAGGTGATAAGTAGTGCGACACCAAAGAACATGACTACCGCGCCAAGACCCTCGATCAGGTCACCGACCTTTTTCGCAAAGCCCACCATATGGATGCTGATATTGGGATTTTCTTCCTGGAACTGGTTACGGATTTTCTCCTCCAGTTGCTGGGAGAAGTCACCATAATCCATGCGCAGCAGCTCTGACTGGTTATCCGGGTTGGGATAAAACTCCTGGAGCGGCACTTCGATAATGGTGGACTTGAAGTTGTTGGCTACCAGACGGCCAATCTCGCCAGACTTCAGCACATTAACGCGCAGATCGTCCAACGATTGCTCATCAAGATAGGCCGGATGACTGGCAACCGGACCACCATCAAAACCGTATTCAGTTACTTCGGTCCAGCGAACGTTTGGCGTCCACAAGGAACGCAGACCGGAACGATCGACGCCGGGCAGGAAGAACACCTCGTCATTGATACGCTTGAGCGTTTCCATGTACTCGGTGGTGAAAATATCGCCGTCTTCGATAGCGACCGCGATACGGATGGAGTTGCCCAGGTTCGACAAGTCATCCTGGTGCTCGACCATATTGACAATATAGGGATGCTGCAGAGGAATCATCTTGGCAAAGCTGGTATCAGGGCGTATCTGAAGCGCCTGGTAGCCAAGAATGATGGTAATTATAGTAAAGAGCGCAACAACCATAAGACGGTTGTTGAACACCAGCCGTTCCATAAAGGTTTCGGCTTCGTGATCGTTATTCGACATCCCGATTCTCCCGGCAGACATGCCATCTAGCATTTATTGTTAGGTCAGGCAGCACTTTTTCCTGCCCGCCTGTAAGGGGCAGCATCACAAGGTTATACATGGAAAGATCCGGACGGATTGCATTTTCCGGTGGCACGCAGCATCGAGAGCAGGATCGAAAGACGATCTGCTTCTGGCTGAATTGAAACTGGATCAAACGCGCGAAGGTTCAAGACGGACGCCCGTAAAGGCTGACCGGTAGAACAGACAGAAAAGGCGCGACCCGTAAACGGCTCCCCCATACATCTACCCCTTTTATTTTTATTTGATGTCACGGTCACACGACGGACAACATGATATTACAGCGCTTTCACTGACTTCACTAATCCTTGCAAGTTATCTTTTGTGAACCGCTTAAAAAACACACTAAAAGACCTTCCCAGAGTAGCAAAAACGCATAGGAGCGCCCTCCCCCGGCGCCCTTGTGCGTAATTTCAATTGCCTGCCCTGTCAGGCGAGCGACTTGCTGACAACTTCGTATACATCCGGTGAGAGGCTAGTGGCCGCCATGATTCGAGCCAATTCAGCTTTCAAAAGCGCCTGCCGGGCAACGTCATACTTGCGCCACCGAGTCAGGGGCGTAAGCAGACGCGCCGCCACCTGCGGATTAAGCGGGTCGAGTTGCAGAATGCGCTCAGCCAGAAAACGATAGCCGGCGCCATCGGCAGCGTGGAAATTGACCAGATTCTGGTTAGCGAAAGCACCGATCACCGCGCGTATCTTGTTCGGGTTACGCACGCTGAATGCGGGGTGTTCGAGTAGCTTTTCCACACGCTCCAGACCACCCGGTAACGCCGCAGCCGCCTGCACGCTAAACCATTGATCCATGACCAGCGGATAATCCTTCCAGCGCTCGGCAAAGTCAGCCAGCGCCGCCTGCTTCTGCTTCTCGAAGTCGGAATTGACCAGACAGACCAGTGCCGCCTGGCGGTCTGTCATATTATTGGCCTCTACATACTGACGAACACAGGCATCAACCGCCTCCTGGGAACCAGTCAGCATCAGGTAGGACAACAGGGTGTTTTTCAGGCTACGACGGGCCATAGATGCCGCATCCGGGCTGTACTCTGCGCCATCCTCCAGCTCCCGATACAAGGGCCACATGACGTCGACCAGGGTATTGGCCAACTCGCTACGCACCCATTCACGCACATGGTGGATCGCATCCACATCAGCCACATCCGAAACTTCGACCATATAAGCCTCGGATGGCAATCTGAGCATCTCAGCGACCATGGCAGGGTCCAGTTCACGATCGGTAAGCACTGCTCGAAATACGTCGCGCAGTCTCTGATCGAGCAATAACGGACGACCCGCCTGATGAATACTGATCATGCCCTGCAGCATTTCCAGAGCCAGTGCCTGCCCCGCCTCCCAGCGATTGAATCCGTCGGGGTCATTCTTGGCCAGAAAGACACGATTATCACGGCTATAGGGATAGGTCATCTTGACCGGGGCCGAGAAACCACGCAGCAAGGATGGCAACGGCTCTTCGGTCAACCCGGTGAAGGTGAACACTTGCTCGGTATCCGCCACGGCCAATACACGTTCAGTACCCACTGGTGCGGTTTCACCTTCAAGCTGAAGCGGCAGTTCGCTCCCCTTGGCATCAAGCAGCGCCATGCGTACCGGAATCACCTGTGGCAGTTTCTCAGTTTGCCCAGGGCTGGGTGGGCAGCTCTGGCGGAACAGCAGACTGAAGGTGCCCGCAGCTGCATCGTAACGACTCTCAACAGCTAATCGAGGTGTCCCCGCCTGACTGTACCAAAGCTTGAATTGACCCAGGTCCGCGTCGTTGGCGTCCTCCATGGCCTTGATAAAGTCATCGCAGGTTACAGCCTGGCCATCGTGGCGTTCAAAATACAGGTCCGACCCCTTACGAAAGCCTCTCTCACCGAGCAATGTATGCAACATACGCACGACTTCTGCGCCCTTCTCGTAAACCGTCAGGGTATAGAAGTTGGAAATCTCGATGAACGAGTCCGGACGCACTGGGTGAGCCATGGGACCAGCGTCTTCGGCAAACTGGTTGGCACGCAGAAAACTCACATTCTCGATACGGCTGACCGTGGGCGAGTTCATGTCGGCGGAAAACTGGGTATCGCGAAATACCGTAAAACCTTCCTTGAGCGACAACTGAAACCAGTCACGGCAGGTGACTCGGTTGCCCGACCAGTTATGGAAATACTCGTGTGCGACTACTGCCTCGACCCGCTGAAAAGCCATATCGGTAGCGGTATCTGGATGCGCCAGCACACAACTGGAGTTGAATATGTTCAACCCCTTGTTCTCCATCGCGCCCATATTGAAGTCGTTGACGGCCACAATCATGAAGATATCCAGATCGTACTCGCGACCATAGACTTCTTCGTCCCAGCGCATGGAGCGTTTGAGGCTATCCATCGCGTGACCGCACTGCTCCTTGTTCTCCGGTTCCACGTAGATGCGCAGGTCGATTTCGCGGCCACTCATGGTCTTGAAACTATCCTGGATCAGACACAGATCCCCAGCCACCAACGCAAACAGATAAGCCGGCTTGGGGAAAGGGTCTTCCCAGGTCACCCAGTGACGCCCATCCTTTTCTTCGCCATTGGCGACCGGATTTCCGTTGGACAGCAGAATAGGATAATCCCTGGAAGCTATCACCGTGGTGGTGAACCGGCTCATCACATCGGGACGATCGAGGTAATAGGTAATTTTTCGAAAACCCTCGGCCTCGCACTGGGTGCAGAACATCTTGCCGGACTGGTACAGGCCTTCGAGCGCAGTATTGTGTTGCGGTTCGATTCGGGTAGTAACAGACACGACAAACTCTGCCTTGGCCGGCGTCAGTGTCAGCGTATCCTCATCCTGCTGGTAGTCGCTGACCTGCAATGGTTGCTCATCCAGCGCCACGCTCACCAGTTCCAGGAGTTGGCCATCAAGCACCAACGCGGGAAGCGAATCAGACGTGAGGCGCTGGTTGCGGCGCATGCTCAAACGGCTGTGAACCAGCGCATGATCCTCGTAGAGTTCGAACGTCAGATGCGTTTCGTCTATCCAGTAGTCAGGCTCCTGGTAGTCCTTGAGATAAATGGTCTTGGGCTGTTCGGTACGCATGCTGCACTCCTCAGTACACACTGACAGACAGTGTGTAGGACGTATACTTACGAATATTGATGACGCCGGTATCAAGCATCAGATATTGACCCTTGATTCCCAGCAAGGTGCCTTCGAGCACCGGATTCTTGTCGAGATTGGCAGACTGGGGCTTGGGACTGTACTCGAGCACCGGATAGCTGATATCGACGACCTCGGCGTCAAGGGGTTGAATGGCCTGGAGCCCGAAACGTGCTTGCAGCTCAAGAAGTCCCTCCTGGGCGCCCTCCAGCAAACGCTCGCGGGCGGCAAGCATGTCAACAGGCTCCGGCTCACCACGCAGCAAGGCTCGCCAGTTGGTCTTGTCGGCAACTTGAGCGCGCAACAGATCCTCAACCAAGCCGGATTGATAGCGGGTGGCCACCCGCAGAATCGGCAGAGCCTGACTCGCGCCCTGATCAATCCATCGGGTCGGGATCTGGGTGGCACGGGTAATGCCGACCTTTAACCCAGACGAGTTCGCCAGATAAACGATGTGATCCGTCATGCAGAACTGTTCACCCCAGGCCGGCTCGCGGCAAGTGCCCTGATCATAATGGCACTTTTCCGGGCTCATGATGCAAGTATCGCAACGCGCCAACTTGATCATGCAGGGATAGCAGAAACCCTGACTGTAGCTTTTCTTGGTGCGCCGCCCGCAATGACTGCAATGGATAGGGCCAAGCGCTTCGATACGCAGGGTTCTGCCCAGCCACTCGTTGACCGGCAATAACTGCTCGCCAATCGAAAGGCTGTATTGCACCGGAACGTCGAGATCCGTCCGGAGCTTGCTGACACTGCCCTCGCCGCTGACTGGATGCATCAATGCAGGGTGTCCGACTTGGTTGAAAACAGGATGTTCGGTACCGTTTTCTTCTCCGATTTGCAGCTCTGCTCGCCCATGAACCCCGTGCGTTCCTCTTCAGGCAGGTTTTCCTGCTCCCAGCCGATCATCGCCTGCATACAGAGCTCTTTCTGCTCCTGGGTCAAACGGCGACCGTCGGGCCATTTGCCGATTTCTACCGCCTGCTTCAGGCTGGCATATACCTCGGGAGTGATATTGCGCAACATCTCGACGAAGGTAGTCATTTCATTCTCCAGAATATTATCTCGACAAACTGAATCGTTGGGCGCCGCCGGCGACCAGACCGGCAGCGCAGCCAATCAGCAAACCGCTCACATGGGCTGCATTGGCAATAGCACCGAAGCCAAGCAGTGTTACCAGACCCGATAGACACAACAACAGCCATACCAGCATCAACACGACCACGCCCCGTGGCAGGTCAAAGTGCACGTTGGGTGCCAGCAACTGGTAAATCCAGCAATACCCCAGCAACCCATATAACACGCCGGAAAGGCCACCGAAAAACGGTTGCCCGCTGAACAGCCACTGCACGCTGTTGGAGACCAGACCAAACAGCAAGGTCAAGCCCAGCAGCCAGAGTGAGCCCGAGCGAAGCTCGATACGACGGCCCAACTCCCAGTACCAGAGCGCATTGAATGCCAGGTGCATCAGGCCAAAATGCAGGAATATCGGCGTAATCAGCCTCCACCACTGGCCAAGATCGACCTGGCTGGCCATGTACTCGGCATTCTCAGGCGGCACGATAGTGAACAGAACCACGCCTTCGACCTGGCTACCAAGACCGGTTATCAAGGCTACCACGGCGGTGACCAACAGAACGCCCAGGGTGAGTGGTATCCCCTTGACCGTTTGCACCCAACTTGCGTTGACGCCAGCTCGTCGATTCCGCACAGCGGGTCGGGACTCAACCGTTTCGGGAACGCCATCAGTGTAACAATCACGAGCGATACGTGCGCCCGCCTCATCGACGGTCCAGACAACCTGCTGGTTATCCTCCTCGGTAACGCGGTGAATCACTCCCTGACTGCGCAAGTATCGGGTAAAGCTGGAAAGGTCTTCCTCCAGCGGGCACTGCAAGGCGCGGTACATGTTTACCTCTTCAATTTGCTACGGCAATCGTCGGACTCTGATCATGCCAGTTTGGGCACGTCTACCCATACGAAATGGTCACGTTCCAGCCGGCGCTCACCGTCCCAGCGATAGGCAACCAGCTTGCCATACTTGACCGCACTGTAGTCCAGGCAAGCCAGATTGGGCCTTAACGGATGCGGGTCGCCCTGCTGCCAGTAGTGGCCAACGAACAGGATGGGCTCGTCGCCACCGTAAATAAGCAGCTCAGCTTTCTGACTATCGGTCAGCGGCCGAGTTGCGACCTCCTCGGGCAGCGCGTCTGGCTGGAATACCAGATCCCCATAGGTCTGAGGATTTTCTTCCCAGAACTTGGTACGAAAGGTATGTCTTACCAGCCCATCCTTGCTGATCATGGTGCCACCGTGGGGCAGACGCATTTCGCTGCCACGCAGCAAACGCTCAAGCACCTGGGATGCAAATCCGCCATATTCTACTGCTGATTCGAGAAACTCCCGGTCGATTCGGCCATCGGGGTATTGCGCAGCAAAAGGCTCGATCAAACTTACGTCCCAGCAGGCATGTACCAACCTGATTTCACCCAGGTCGAGAAAAAGCGGTAAACGGTAGAACCACTCGAGATAATAGGCCCACTCGTCGGGCCATGGAGCCATCTGCTCGAGGGTCGCCGCCAGTTGCCGGCGGCTACGCTCGGTATGCTCTCGAATGTACTGCTTGCCGCTACCAGCTGGAGCTGGTGTTTCCCAGGCCAGCGCATTGATTTCATGGTTTCCCATGATGCATTGAGCACTTCCCCCCTCGACCATGTCGTGTACCAGGCGTAAGGACTCCCGTATACGCGGCCCCCGGTCGATAATATCGCCAAGAAACAAAGCCTGACGCTGCGGATGCCGCCAGACACCCTGTTGCGGGGAGTAGCCCATCTTTTCCAGCAGAGTTTCGAGGGTATGCGCGCAACCGTGGATGTCACCAATGACATCATAGCCAGGGCCGCTATGCGCAATCACGTGGGTCATTGATCAGTCAACCTGCTGCTCCAACCGAGCTTGCTACGGCAGATGGCGTAAAAATTGTGATCAAGTGGATGAATCAGTCGCAGCTTCTGCGGCTTCTTGCGAATGGTGATCGAATCCCCCGGCGCACAGGCGACATGCACTTGACCATCGCAGCTGATTTGAGGATATATGCCGTTTTGCTTGGAAATGACAATCTTCAGCTCGCTCCCGGCATCGACAACAATAGGACGACTCGACAGGGTGTGGGGATGCATGGGCACCAGAACCATCGCATCAAGCTTGGGATGCATGATCGGGCCACCCGCAGAAAGTGCATAGGCTGTAGAACCGGTCGGCGTGGCGACTATCAACCCATCGGATTTCTGACTGTAGACAAACTGCCCGTCAACAAACAGCTCGAACTCGATCATCCGAGCCGACTTGCCCGGATGCAAGACCACTTCATTGAGCGCTTCGCTGGTGCCCAATTGCTCTTCATCACGGCGCACGAAGGCATCCAGCAGAAAACGGCTTTCCACCATGTAGCGGCCGGCCAGTACCTCACCAACCCGCATTTCCAGCTCATCCGGGGAAATATCGGTGAGAAAACCCAGCCCGCCGCGATTCACACCCAGCACCGGCACGTTGAAGCGACACAGGGCGCGGGCCGCACCCAGCAGGCTACCATCGCCACCGACAACAATTACCAGATCGCAAACCTCACCCATCATCTTGCGCGAGCAGACCTGCAGATCATGTCCCGGCAACAGATCAGCCACGGTATCCTCGAGAATAACGGTGTGACCGCTGTCGATCAGGAAGCGCTTCAGGCGCTTGAGGGTTTCAACTACCCTGCCGCTGCCCAGCCGCCCAATCAAACCAATGTTGCGGAACTGATCCATACCACCTCTCTGTCATGCCATTTTCAGTCAGGCACGATTATCCGCAGCCAGCGGGGCGCTGGCAAATGCGCTGTAGTAAAGGGAGGTGTCAGTCGGCGTCGCTGGCCGACCGAGTCTGCAACTTGGACAGGTCACGTTTGAGGGTAATATTGATTTTCTGTTGCAGCGCGAGCTCGTTCTTGATGTCGTGAAGCTCGCCCTGAACGATGGCCAGATGATCCTGGTGGCGCTGGCGTTCGGCAGCCAACTCCACTTCACGTAGCTGACGCAGTTCGTCGAGCTGACGTTTCAGATCGCTGACCTGTTGCTTATAAACTGCCTGCTGTTCGTCGGCGGCCGCCACCTTGGCCTCTTGCACTGCCGTAGCCTGCGCTGCTTTATGTTGCTCCTGTTCGGAGGGCTGACCGCCTACCCGCGCCTGCGGGCTGATCACATTGCCGCCACCATACCAGGCATCCTCCGCGGCCATTTGCAGATGTTCCGGCTGGATAATCGCGAACGCCTCTCGATCATCGCCCAGTATGCCCAGCGTATTGCGGGTCACCGCTTCCTTGATCATCAACAGATCAGATTTACCCTCCCTCTGCGCGGGCTTCCACAAGTTCGGCTTGAATTTATTGTCGACGCAAAAGCCCAGGCAAGCCAGACGAATCGGACCACCGCCCATGTCCGGACCCCGTCCGGCCTTCTCGGCCATGGAACGCAGGGGCATATTCCAGAGGGGGCTGATATGGCCGTCAAGATCAAAATCCACAGTAAAGAATACCGCCGCACGTACATATAAACGCGTATTGATCTGTATGAAGGCCGCCTCAATGGTTTCGTCGGCAAATTCCGGAGTAGCCACCATGCCGTCGAGCAATGCTTCGAATTCGGCATAAAGCATCTGCTTGGCAATCCCTCGTTCCGAAAAGAACAGGACAGCCTCTGTCAGCAACGGTTTGTGCGTAGTGTTCATGAATGTCTCCGTACCGCCCCCAGCCCATATAATTAATGAACTTTGCGCTTTTTTTGCGACGATTGCACTTGATGGAGGAACCAACGGGGAAATGTAACCGAGGATTGTGACGAATTTGGCAGTAGGTAAACACAAAGGGCGCGGCGGGAGCCGCGCCCAGGAGAAATCAGATTGCTGCGGCCAGACGCGAGCCCTGGTCTATAGCACGCTTGGCATCGAGTTCGGCAGCGACATCCGCGCCACCCACCAGGTGCACCGGCTTACCCGCCGACTCCAGGCCTGCCTGCAATTCGCGCAGGGGATCCTGACCGGCGCAGACAATAATATTATCTACCGCCAATACCTGAGGCTCGCCCTCAGCAACACTGACGTGCAGCCCTTCATCGTCGATTTTCAGATACTGCACAGCGTTGAGCATTTTCACCTGACGACTCTTGAGTCCGGCACGATGAATCCAGCCAGTAGTCTTGCCTAGTCCATCGCCCACCTTGCTGGTCTTGCGTTGCAGCAGGAACACTTCTCGAGCCGGCGGATGCGGATGCGGCTCCACGCCAGCGATACCACCACGCGCCTCGATGGCTGGATCAATACCCCACTCTTCCCAGAACAAATCATTGTCCAGGCTGGCACTTTCCCCTTGCTGGGTAAGAAATTCCGAGACATCAAAGCCGATACCACCTGCGCCTATCACTGCCACCCGCTTACCGACCTCACGCCGCTGCATGATGGTATCCAGATAACCCACTACCTTGGGATGATCGATACCGGGAATATCCGGAGACCGGGGGACTACACCGGTGGCCAGGATCACCTCATCGAACTCGGCCAGATCCTCTACGCTCGCGCGCTTGCCAAGCACCAGACGCACACCATACTTGGTAATCATCCGGTTGTAATAACGCAGGGTCTCGTAGAATTCTTCCTTGCCGGGAATACGCTTGGCAATATTGAACTGGCCGCCAATCTCATCCCCAGCGTCAAACAGAGTGACCTCATGGCCACGTTGCGCTGCTACTGTGGCAGCCGAGAGACCGCCGGGACCGGCTCCTACCACAGCAATCTTTTTCACCTGAGTAACCGGAAGATAGTTCAGCTCGGTCTCATGGCAGGCGCGTGGATTAACCAGACAGCTGGTCAGCTTTCCGCCAAAGGTGTGATCCAGGCAGGCCTGATTGCAGCCGATACAGGTGTTGATCTCTTCTGCCAGGCCGTCCGCTGCCTTGTTGACGAACTCTGGATCGGCGAGAAAAGGACGGGCCATGGAAACCATATCCGCATCACCTTCAGCCAGTACCTGCTCCGCCACTTCCGGAGTATTGATCCGGTTGGTGGTAACCAGCGGAATACCCACCTCGCCTTTTAGCTTGGCCGTTACCTTGGTGAACGCGGCGCGTGGCACCTTGGTGGCAATGGTCGGAATACGCGCTTCGTGCCAACCGATACCGGTATTGATGATGGTCGCACCAGCCTTCTCGATTGCCTTGGCCAACATCACCACTTCATCCCAGGTACTGCCGCCTTCGATCAGATCGAGCATAGACAGGCGATAAATAATGATGAAATTGGCGCCTACGCCCTCACGAACTCGACGCACGATTTCCACCGGCAGGCGCATACGGTTTTCGTAGCTCCCACCCCACCGGTCGGTGCGCTGATTTACGTGCTTGACCAGAAACTGGTTAATGAAATACCCCTCTGAACCCATGATTTCTACGCCGTCATAACCTGCGGACTGCGCAAGTTGCGAACAGGTAACAAAATCCTGGATCTGCTTCTCGATGCCGTCTTCGTCCAGTTCCTTGGGCGTAAAGGGGTTGATCGGCGCCTTGACCGCGCTCGCCGATACCTGTTTCGGGCTGTATGCATAGCGTCCAGCGTGCAGGATCTGCATGCAGATCTTGCCACCTGCCTCATGTACCGCTCGGGTTACAACCTTGTGGTGTTCAGCTTCTTCCGGGGTCGTCATCTTGGCAGCGCCGTGGGCAACACTGCCCTCCTCGTTCGGCCCGATGCCACCGGTCACGATCAGTCCAACACCGCCGCGCGCGCGCTCAGCAAAGTAAGCAGCCATGCGCTCGAACCCATGGGGTCTTTCCTCCAGCCCCGTATGCATCGAACCCATCAGGGTGCGATTGCGCAAAGTAGTGAATCCCAGGTCCAGCGGGGCCAGCAAATGCGGGTAAAGCGCGTGTTCGGTCATGGTCTTGCTCCGGTCATGTCTTCATCAGGAGGTGACCGGATACGCGCCCGGTCTTTATCTGTGGCAAGACAATAGGCCCAGGGGCGACGACGCTCAATCACTCTGAATGACATTTGTATAACTTTGGATTACATTAGCGAGCACGCTGCTCAGCCTTTCAATCTAAGGAGGATCCTGTCTTGAAGCTGGGAGATCTATCGGTTGGCTATCTATACAGTCTGCGGGCCGCACTGCATAACCTTGGCCATGATGTCGACCCCCTCCTGCAACGCTTTCGTATCACCCCGGAGACACTCTCTACGCCCCAGGCCCGGATCAGCATTGCACGCTTCATGCGGCTGGGTAATGCTGCTATTGCCCTGAGTGGCCGAGCTGATATCGGGCTGCTCATGGGAGAGCACAGTCGAGCCAGCCACCTGGGCCTGGCCGGGCTGACCGCCCAGTGTGCAATGAACCTGCACCGGGCTTTCGACACCCTGGTGCGCTTTGAGCGCCTCTCGAGCCAGAATTATCGCGGCCATTCCAGCTTTGACGCACCCGCGCTGCGCTTCTATTCCATCAGCCCCTACAACGCTTTTAATCTTTTCGTGGTTGACTCGGCCCTGTCGTCACGTGCGCGGCTGGGCAAGCAATTGACCGGCGGCGAAGCAAGACTGGAGGCCGTTCACATCGAGTTTCCCGCGCCGGCCTACGCCGAATCCTACGAACAGGTTTTCAAATGCCCGGTACTGTTCGGCCAGGAGCATAATCAACTGATATGGCAACCGGCGAGCCTGGAGCGGTCGCTGGATCAGGCCGCGCCAGCCACATTCAATCACCTGCAATCGCTGTGTGAGGCGCACCTGCAGGAGCTGGGTCGCTACCGCCGACTTCGTGAGCGTGTCGAGGAAATAGTCTCTCCTCAGTTACATCAACAACTGCCTGGACTGAGTGATGTTGCCCGTGAGTTGGGCATGGCGTCGTGGACCCTGCGGCGCAAATTACAGCAGCAGGAAAATACGCGTTTTCAGGACATCATTGACGACACCAGGCGTGACCTCGCATTAAGCTACGTGCGCGATACGGAGCTTGCTCTCGGAGAGATTGCCTTTTTGCTCGGTTTCTCTTCCCCAGGGGCTTTTCAAAGGGCATTCAAACGCTGGACGGCACAACCTCCCGGGCAATTCCGCAGAGAGCAGCGTCAGATGAGAAGTTGAAATTGAAGACCTACCGGTAAGGGATAACCGGTTTTACTATCGTAGCCAGCCGAGATAGCTGACCGGGGAGATTCAGCCGAAGCCTTTACATCTCTTCGGCGTCATCAGCTTCCTGATCCCATTCCTGGGCGCGTTTCTCCATGAGTTCCTCTACATAATCGTTCATGCTTTTTCCCCTTGTTCGATTAGATGCATGTCAGGCAAACCGGACATGAATTGACCCTAATTGCCCTACGTTACAATCAGATGAAGCCGATATGGAAAAGTTCAGGGAATGCGAAAAATATCCGCACCTGGAGGGTGCCTGCACCCAGATCCTGCACCAAAACAGAGCGTCAGACGCGGCGAGAGGACAATGACAGTGCGGCCAAAGTTGTCACGGCCGCGCCTTGGCGGTTTTACCAGCCAGCAGGTCGGCATAGTTCAACAGGGTCTGGGCCACATCCGGAAGCCGCTGACTACGCTCCATGGCGGCCTTCTGTAACATTCGATAAGCCTCCTCCTCCCCCAGCCCATGCTGCAGCATCAACAGGCGCTTGGCCCGGTCAACGAGCTTGCGCTCGTTCAGGGAGCGTCGCGCCTCATCAAGCTGAACACTGAGCTCCTGAAGCCTGAGCGTCTGCTCGTGCAGCACGTCCAGAACCGAGCGATTAAGCTGACAGCCAATGCTGTCTGGCGGCAAGCTATCCATATCCGAGGCCTGCACATTAAATAGGCGAGTAGCTGGGGGCTGCGTATCGGTAGCCATGCCCGCAAGCCGGCCTAACATGGCGCGGTGGTTATCCAGGTCAGCCTGCGCCTGAAGCGTTTTTTCCCGGCACAGGTCCTGCAACTGGTCGGTCATCAGGTCTTCAAGCTGCTTCATCACATCAATACGCCGGCTGGTCAGATCGAACCACAGATCGCCCAGGGCACCGCCTATTTTCGCTCCCCCGGAGGAACGCGATGCGACCTGGCGCAATCGGCCTATTTCACTCACCAATTCATCGGTACACAGGCTATTCCAGGCTTTCAGCAGCTCCGGCGCAGCGTACTCTCGAAAGCTCTCAAAGCAGCGCTTCTGGGCCTCGCCGAGATAGTTCATGCGCTCAAGCTGCTCAGTATCAAACTGCCCAGCCGAGAAACCGGCAACGCCCGTGGCGCGCTCCTGGCCGGCCAACTCCTTGCCTTGCATAAAGTTGAACAGAGCCACCAGATTGCGGGTGATGTCAGGATCAACCGCCGTATCGGCCGCTTCAAAGACTACACTCAGCAAGCCCCCGATAGGCCGGGTAAAGGCCTGAGTAGACTCAAGCGGGGTCAACTCCTGGGCGCGGATGCGTCTTCGTAACTCCGGGAATCCCTCCATACAATGCAGCACGTAGGCGATACGGTTGAACAGCCGCGCCTTGTCTGCACCGCAACTGGAATCTAGATCCATGCGTCCGAAGCAGTCATTCATCAGCTGTTCCATCGCCAC
This sequence comes from uncultured Halopseudomonas sp., assembly GCF_963977355.1. NCBI lineage: Bacteria > Pseudomonadati > Pseudomonadota > Gammaproteobacteria > Pseudomonadales > Pseudomonadaceae > Halopseudomonas > uncultured Halopseudomonas sp. Next base: position 141,940 of record NZ_CAXBOV010000008.1, read on the forward strand.
ACTGTCGGCAGTCAATTGATCCAGACCGCTGCGATAACGCTGCTCATGACTGCCAAGAAAGATATTCGAAAAACCGCGCTCGCGCTGCAGCGCATGGACCAGAAGACTGACACCCGCGACAAGCTCACATGTCAACTCCAGCGCGCGCAAACCATGCATCTCGCTGCGCCTGGCGGCGAGCGTGAAATCCAGTGCGGTAGACATGGCTGCACTCCCTGTTTGCAAGCTTTTTGCGAGTCAACTTGTTTGCCAAGCGGACAGGCTCCGACATACCTTAGTGAAGCAATACTTGTGCCGTAACTGGCAGTTTACTGAGTAATCGCCGCTAGGCGTCTGGTTAGCGTGGGCCGAGAATATAGAAGCGCGAGCCCTCTCCCAATGCCTTGTAGGGATCGGCGATGCGCGAACGTAGTAGTGTCCGGGAACCAGACCGGGCCTGCGCGATCTGCTCCCATAACTGCTTGCGCAGGGCCAACTTAATAGCCAGCAGTTCAGCATCGATCTGCTCATGCTTATGGTCTCGCAGGGCCAGCTCTTCAGCCTTGAGCAGGGCGTAATCAGTCACCACTATGGTTCCTGCGGCAGTAATAAAGGCTACTCCTCCAGCGACCAGGGCGCCTGGGCCACTAGGGGCAGCCACGGCAGCTGCGCTGCCGCCAGCGCTTATCGCTATGGCAATACGCGGGGCCAGACGCACTGCAAAACCCGCCATTACGCGTCGTGCTCCCTGTACTGCGGACAGGCTCATTAACCGGGGTACCAAGGCCCGTCGTGCCAGCAACGCAAAAGTCCCCGCCCCAGCTACCAGGGACGCGCGCGAGCTGACCTGCCAGCGCGACAGATCTTCCTCGCTAGGCTGAAAGGCCAATGTCAGGGCGCGATCGATATCAAGGGTATGCTCGATCTCCGGCGCCGTCCCTGCAAAGGAGCTTTGGCGATCTGTGTACAGACTCCACAACTGCGAGCGCAGTCCCTGATCCTGTGCTGCGTGCACACGCTGCAACTCGGCACTCATGGTTGATTCGAGCTTACGGAAACGGGCACCAAGACCCGAATTGTCAATCAGCTCGGAGCTCATGCGTTGCTGCAGGTACTCATCCAGATCACCGCTGACGGCATGGAACAATCGACCGTAGGAACCCGGCATCGAGTAGTACCAGTCCAGGTAGCCCGGTACCGCCTGGTGAGCCATGGCAAAGCTCTCATCAAGCCAGCGCCCTAGCCATTGCTGCATATGCAATTCAATCGACTCGGAATACTGATCACCCAGGCGCGTCAAGTCAGCATTGAACGCCGTCAGGGTCTGCCCATCGAGTAGCAGTTGCTGATTATTGATCAGCACCGCAAATAACTGATTATCTGTGGCACGTTGCTGTAGATAGCGCACCCCAGCAGTCAAGGCGACGAATAGCAGGCTAATGAGCACAATGGTCATCAGCAGCGTACGCGCAGGTCGGGACTTGCCTGATGTCATGTGCAGTCCTCCTTTGGGGCGGGCTAGTCAGTAGCCATTGTGATGCGTTCACGCAGTGTGGCAACCCCTACCAGCAGCCTGGTCCAGGCCCAGATAAAGGCCCCGCCACCAAGCAACAGTAGACTCCATGCCAATACGCCCAGCGTACCACCGGTATCCCGGTCACCCAGCGCATTCTGTAGGGACCACTGCAAGGTGATATCGAAAAGCTGATAGCTACGCTGCAACAGGGAAAGCAGAGTCAGGTTGCTATGTTCAGTTGGCAGGTTGACGGACAATGCCTGAGCAAGCCCCATACCGCGCATATCCGGCTGGGACAGATTCAACATCACCAGCAAGTAGCCCAGTACCAGCACTCCGGCAGCTATCGGCACAAGTAGGCGTCGCGCGAGCACAGTGCGCAACTGCGGCTTAGCATGATCGCGCAGGCCCTTTGCCAGGCCAGCTTCCAGCAGCCATAAAAGCGGCAGGGAGGACGCCAGCAAAAGCCATAATACGGATTCAAGTTGCAGCAGTCTGACCAGCATGAACAAGGCCAGCAGAACTGCCCACGATAGATGCCAGAACAGCATCAGCAGACCGCCGTGCAACCACCTAACCCACCAAGACCCTGGCAGTAGGTACTGTTCCAACCAGGCCCTGCGCCGCAATCGTGCAGCCTCAAGACTACTGCTTAGAATCAACCAGCTGGCGAGCATCCATAACGGCAAGAATAGCCAGCCTTGCAACGGATCAGATAACAGCGTCCAGCCTGAAAAGATAATGATCAGCAGGCCGCGCAACCCGGTCAGCATAACGTGCGCCAGTACTGCCGACACCCCTCGGCACCTTCATATGTCTCGCAACTGAAACAGGCACGCCAGGAAAAGGCGGCAAAAAGAAACAAAATGGACAAAATGCCCCGCCTCCTATCGACCCTTGTCAAGGGAAGAGTTATAACAGATTTTGACATAGAGCCACCCATCGAGGTCCTCATGAGCAATGACGTTAATGCACTGGCAGTTGCCAGTCATCTCTCTCGCTTGACTCGTGCATTATCAATTGAGCCAGACGATCAGTTGATTCTCGATCAGGTTGTCGAGTCAGCAATGGACTTGCTGAACAGTGATGGCGGCACCTTGTATACCTTCAAGGATGGCATGTTGCACTTCAATGTATTGCGTAATCGCAGTCTTGACCTACTCAACGAGAACACGGACGTACCTCCCATTCCTCTGCACGACGAAAACGGTAATCTCTCCGATCTGGTAGTCGTTCACACCCTGGCAGACCAGTGCACCATCAACGTCCAGGATGCCTATCAGGATCAGCGTTTTGATTTTTCCGGTACCCGTCGCTTTGACAAGCAATTTGGCTACCACTCCAAATCCTTTCTCTGTGTGCCACTTAAGGATCATGAGGATCAGGTCATTGGTGTTCTGCAACTGATCAACGCCCTGGATAGCCAGGGACAGGTCATTCCCTTTCACGCAGAACACCAGTTGCTGCTCGAGTCACTGGGCGCCATCGCTGCCACCATACTGACCCAGCGAGAACTGATTGAAGCTCAGAAGAATCTATTCGAGTCCTTCATCAAGCTGATCGCCGAAGCCATCGACCACAAGTCACCCGTCACCGGCCGCCATTGTCAAAAGGTCCCGGAGATTGCCATGTTGCTTGCAAAAACCGTGTGCCTGGCAAAAGAAGGCGAGTACGCGGATTTGAACTTCAGCGAGCAGGAGCTCTACGAGCTGAAGATTGCCGCCTGGCTGCACGACTGCGGCAAGATCACTACCCCCGAATCCATCATCGAGAAGAGTGCCAAGCTGGAAAAGGTATTTGACTGCATGGAGTTGATTGCAAGCCGCGCGCGCGAATACCAACAAGCCCTGTTGATCGAGGTATTACAGGACAGTCAGAGTGATACGGAGGCAATGGCCACCTGCATTGCCCGACAGCAGCAAGTGGAGAATGACCTGGCATTCCTGAGGAAGGTCAATCAGGGCAGTGAGTCTGTTGACCAGGCCGATATCGAGCGCATCCAGACCCTCGGGCAAGTTCAGTGGCGCGACACCAATGGCCAGATCCATAGATTGCTGGACGATGAGCAGGTCCGGAGCCTGTCAATCAGTCGCGGTACTCTGCTGCCGGAGGAAATGCAGATAATGCGTGACCATATCGTGGTAACAAATCGCATGCTCCATTCTCTGCACTACCCGCGCTACCTGCAAAACGTGCCCGATATCGCCGGCAATCACCATGAACATCTTGACGGCAGCGGCTACCCGCGCGGACTCAACGCAGATCAAATGTCTGTGCGTGACCGAGTGATGTGCATCGCCGACATCTTCGAAGCGCTCACCGCGCCAGACAGGCCCTACAAGCAAGGCATGAAGCTATCCCAGGCACTTAGCATAATCGGACGCAATGTAGCCTCTGGAAAGCTCGACGCAGAACTCTTTACCCTCTTCGTGCGCAACGGAACCTATCGCGAATATGCCGAGCAATATATGCCCGCACACCAGATTGACGAGCCTGATTTTGACAATCTGCAAGGACTGCTGCGCTGAAACGAGCTACTTGCTCTGGTGGTCGAAAACACCGTCCCAGTCTGCAGGCAGAGCCGCATTTTCGAGCTGCTTTATGCGTTGCAGGTAAAGCTCCGGTACCCGGTCTCCAGGGCGCTGGAACAAGCACTCGGCAAAGCCCGCATCGGCAGTCTGCCACTGTTGCTGGCGGTAGGCCAAAAGCGCAGCATGATAAACTTCTAACCAGCCCAGATCATCCTCAGTCAAGGCGGCGGTCATCCCCATCGGCTGAAATACGCCAACCGGCTTGGCTTTGCCCTTGACCCTTACCCTGTCGATCTCACGGTAGACATAGCCCGAAGCCTCCTGGGACACCGCTTCACTGACCAGCAACTGTACGCCGTAGTATTTGGTCAAACCCTCCAGTCGAGCTCCAAGATTCACCGTATCGCCCATCACAGTATAGGCCACGCGGAAACTCGAACCCATATTCCCGACACTCATATGCCCGGCGCTCAAGCCTATGCCAATACTCAGGCTAGGCAGACCTTCAGCCTCCAAAGTTTGATTGATGCCGGGCAACGCATCGAGCATGGCTAGCGACGCTTGCAAAGCGTGCCGGGCGTGATCTGGATCGCTCAACGGAGCCCCCCAGAAAGCCATCACTGCATCGCCTATGTATTTGTCAATAGTTCCCTGATGTTGGTGGATGATGGCTGTCATGCCGCTGAGGTACAGATTTATCAGACGAGCCAATCGCGTCGCTGAAAGATTCTCGGAAAGGGAGGTGAAATCCCGTATATCCGAGAAAAGCACCGTCATCTGCCGATTCTCGCCCTCGAGGTGAATAGCCTGTCCGCTCTCTTGCAACTGCCGTACGATCTCTGGCGGAACATACTGGCCAAACACACGAGCCAGGTTGTGACGATGTCGGACCTCGAGAAAAAAACCCGCGGTTTGCAACAACATGAATACCAGCACTATCAGCAACAGCGGCGTGGCAAGGGGCAGCACCCACTGATGCTGGGTGAATGCATAGAGGTTGAAAGTCACCACAACAGCCATCAGAAACAGTGACAGCAGACTTCCCGCCAATACCGAGAGATAGGGCAGCACCAGGGATAACAGCAGCCCACAGAACAGCAGGGCTAGAAGCTCCAGTGACTTGACAAAGTCAGGTTCATACAAAAAACGCTGGTCAAGCATGGCCGAGAGAATATTGGCGTGAACTTCCACTCCCGGGTAGAGGTGCCCCACTGGGGTATTTCGCAAATCCATCAGCCCGCCGGCGGATGTCCCCAGTATGGCAATAGTCCCACTGAGCAGCACGGGGTCCACGGAGCCGTCCAGTATGTCTGAGGCTGAAATGTAGGGAAAGCTGCCAACCTGACCGCGGTATGGAATCAGAACTGCTCCGCGGGGATCCACTGGAATATACAGCCCCGCAGCATCAAGCCCGGTAAGCACCTGATAGCGCCCAGCGATATCTGATTCGACAACGGGCCGAACATCGTTGCTCAGGACCAGCGCCTGCCAGAGCGCCAAAGCAAGTGACGGATAAAAATCACCCTTGTAGTACTGTAGCAACGGTGTGCGCCGATATACGCCATCCAGATCAACCAGCGGATTATCAAAGAATCCAGATTGGGCGTGCCGCGCAAATTCGGGGAGGTTTGCCACAAACCCCTTCGGTCTTGGCACAGGCACACTCTCGGGCAGTTCGCCGTCCAGCAGTATCGGAGCACCCAGTGCGCCCATGTGTACTCTGGCGTCCGTTTGATCGAACATCATGCTCAGCACTACCGGGTGCTCAGCAAGCCGAGTGCCCAGGGCGGCATCGCCTGACATTGCTGCTAGCGCAGCCACTTCTTCCAGACCACCACCACTTTTCAACAACTGCTGAACATCGGCCAGCTCAACCCGCGAATATGGCTCGGAAAACAACACATCGAAGCCCAGCAGAGCGACCTGATATTGATCAAACAAAACGTCTACCAGCTCGGCGACCTTCCCACGCGGCCATGGCCACCGGCCTATACTGGCAAGCGACTTCTCATCAATATCTATAATTACAATCCGCCGATCCAACTGGTCCTGAAGGGTAAAGTTCAAGCGCTGGTCGTACAAGGCCAGTTCAATTTTCTCCAGCAAGGTCGGCCGCTGACCGCTGCCGATAATCAGCAGGAAGACCAAGGTAAGGAACAAGCCCAAGGCGGCAGGAACGGAGTACTGAGCACGCATTGGTCGGCCCTTGTACGGTCACACTGAGGGTGAAACACGCAACCGCATTGTGCTTGACCTGAATGTAGCGGGGGCTCTCCACCAACATCCCCCGCCCCTGATCGTTACTTTCATCGAAACCGTTCTAGCCACCGCCTATACCGTAGCCGCCAGGACCTTCAGGAATTGGCGTTGTCACGTTATCTGTGCCTGTACCTGTCTCTGGAGGAGTGCCGGCATCGTCCATCATTTCGCCTGCTCCGGAGTCACGCAACTCCAAGGCGGGCTGATTGTACGGATTGAATATCCTATCGCTGTCCGCCTCAGGAATTTGAGGCAATCCCGGCATTGTCTGCCCCAATTCATCAGGGGGAGTGCGAGTGATCTCAATGTCACCACTGGACTGTTCGACGAAGAAATAGAAACCAGCAGGTACCTCCTGCTCATTCACCGCACCGGATACCACAATCGCACCATCGACCACTACCCCAGCAAGACCCTCTCTCATTCCCGCCTGCATCGCGCAACTTTGTTGGCACAGCTGCAGCGCATAATGCGTACCGCGAATACCGATAGTGGCAACAACGGTCTTCAAGCTATATTCGCCGCCATTCTTTGGCCCGATCTTGCCGCTCAGGGTCCGCATTCCACCGCGCATCAGCTCGAAAACGGCGCTATCCCCGCTGCCCTCGTCAAACGCATAGTCAATAACTCGAAACTGCGAACCGGGATCCAGGGACACCATACCGCCGTCCGAAAAGTTCAATTGCAGACGACCCTCGGTCTCTGTGACAAGCGTATCTTCATTGAAAAAATGATCTGCACGCTTCAGAGGCCGTTCGACTCCCTGGGCGCTGTACGCAAGGTTGTCACCAATGCTCAGAAGCACTCGACCAGCCGGCTCATCAGCCGCAACCATCAGGGGGCAGAAAGACAGCAGCAATGGAATAATTCTTTTCATCTCTCGCGCTCCTAGAAACCGTATTGCAGCATCAACTCGACCTGCTGCCGTCGGTACTCAAGCAGCTCGGTATTAGAGGTATTATCCTGGAACGAGTAGCTCAACTGCCCAGTCCAGCGCTCGTCCATGCGCCAGCCAAGGTCCAGCTTAAGTTCCAGAAAATCATTGTTAATGGCCAATTAATCTGACCCACCTCTGGCCAACAATTTTGACCCACCCA